>CAZNBD010000001.1:0-101021 GCA_964571405.1 uncultured Bacteroides sp.
ATTTTTGTACATCAGCCCAACGAGCAGTGATGGATTTCCTGTCAGATTTTTTCAGTAATATCCTTCACCGTCTGGATTATATCCCGTCTGAACCCCTCCTGTTCAGCAGCGGTACTTTCTGGGCGCTTTTCCTTGTTTTTCTGCCGTTGTTCAGCCTGCTGAGGAACCGCCTGTGGATGATGCTGGTATTTGTCACAGCATTCAGTTTTTACTTCTATTACAAGTGTAGCGGCTTTTTTGTCTTTCTTCTGCTGGTCACCTCCCTTGTGGACTGGATGTTATCCAAGGCAATAAGTACACCGGGAGCCGGGAAGGGACTGAGGAAAACATGTCTGATCACGTCTCTGGCCTGCTCACTGGGAATACTGGCTTACTTCAAGTACGCCAACTTCTTTCTCTTCAATCTCAATGCCCTGATAGCAGGCAACTTCCAGCCTCTTGACCTCATTCTGCCGGTGGGTATATCATTTTATACTTTCCAGAGTGTCAGTTATATAGTTGATGTTTACAAGGGTCGGGTCACCCCCACAGCCACATGGCTGGAATACGCATTCTTCCTCTCCTTCTTTCCCGCGCTGGTGGCCGGTCCAATTGTACGCGCCGACTATTTCATACCGCAGATACGGAAGCGCTATCTCCCTAATAAATCAGAGATTTACATGGGGCTCTGGCTCATCATCTGCGGTGTGGTCAAAAAGGCAATAGTGGCTGATTACATTGCCCAGTACAATGATCTGATTTTTGAAACGCCCGGAGGCTACAGCGGCTTCGAGACCCTGATGGGAATCATAGGGTACACCATGCAGATTTACTGTGACTTCTCAGGTTACTCGGATATGGCAATAGGCCTTGCACTTATCATGGGTTTCAAACTGGCGCCCAACTTCAATTTTCCGTATAAAAGTCGCAATCTGACAGATTTCTGGCGGCGCTGGCACATCTCCCTTTCCTCCTGGCTCAGGGATTATATTTACATACCCCTGGGCGGCAACCGTAAAGGGACCAAACGTACTTACCTGAACAACTTTGCCACCATGGTCATAGGCGGCCTGTGGCATGGCGCCGCGTGGAAATTTGTATTCTGGGGAGCAATGCACGGAGCCGGTCTGGCGGTTCACAAGGCTTCCAAACCAGTATTGGGTAAAGTGGCGGACGTCTGGCCCGTCAAGGCTCTGTCCTGGGCTTTGACCATGACATTTGTTGCAGTACTGTGGGTGTTCTTCCGCGCCAACAGCTGGAGTGACAGCTGGGAAATCCTTGGCGGAGTTTTCCATAACTTCACCGGAGCACACGCGGTGGCATTTGCCTCAGCCAGAACACTTTGGCTGATTGTGATGCTCTTTATCATCCTTTTCCACTGCCTGCCCACAAGTTTCTGGGACAAGGCAGCGGGCTGGTTTGTCAATTCCCCGTGGATAGTTAAGCTGCTTGTATTTATCGTGGTGGTTCAGATGGTTCTGGAATTCCGGGGAGAGGATGTTGCGCCCTTCATTTATTTTCAGTTTTAAGGGAACGGGCGTTAAAAACATATAAAACATAAATTATTTAACGATTTACTGCACGCGGAGGATGGTAGTTTGCGTGAAAAGTCTTAATTTTGTTGCTTGAAAAATAATAGACCAAATGAAAAAACTATTAACACTGAGTTTGGGAACCGTTTTGGGCTTGAGCCTGCTTGGTAGCTGTAATGACAATCAGACTACCAATTATGACCCGTCTATAAGCTCAGCTGCAATATACTCTTTTAGTTTTCAACGTGATTCCAGCGTAATAGCCTACCTGGACACAGTATTTTTTGCCATAGACCTTGAGAACGGCCGTATATTCAATGCGGCACCGCTTCCTTATGGCACACGCATAAACAAGCTTGTTCCCATCATCAGAATGACAGACGGTGCAAGCCTGATGCAACTGACCGTTCCACGGCCCGACAAGCCCGATACTATTTATAACTATCTGACAAACAGCACTGATTCTATTGATTTCAGCAACGGTCCTGTCAAACTCCGTGTTGTGAGCATCAACGGCCTTTCTGAAATGAATTATACCATTACGGTGAATGTTTCATCAGTCCTTCAGGACTCCCTGCAGTGGGACAACGAGAAAAGCCGTACACTGCCGACGCGTCTGAGCATGCCCACACGCCAGAGCACAGCACGCCTCTCAGACGGACTTTACTGCCTCACTGAAGCCGGAGGAAATTACTGTCTGGCCCATACCCTTAATCCCTACTCCGGAAGCTGGGAATACCTTGAGGTGAATATGCCCGCCGGCACCATTACAGAGACTTTCACAGGCAGTGAAAATGTGCTTTACACCCTGGCTGATGACGGCAACAACGCCTTTGGAGACGCTGTTTACAGCAGTTCAGACGCCGGTAAGACCTGGGAGAAAACAGAGGTGCGCATGAACAATGTACTCTGCGCGTTCAACGGCCAGCTGTACGGCACACTGAACAGCGATAAAGGCTGGCAGATTGTGAGCACAGACGGAACTGCTGCTCAGGAAGTTCCTCAGGGAATGCCCGTGGAGCAGACTTCAAATCCCACACTTTATAATTTCCCCATGGCCCTGCATGACAATATCCTGATTGCCGGCGGCCTGGACAAGGATGGAAAGATGTGCGGAGTATGGGCTTTTGACGGCACCAGCTGGGCACAGCTCTGCGGTCCGTTTGCCACATCACTGAGGAGCGCCACTCTGGTCTCATTTGTAAGTTTCACGCTCAATGCCGCTCTGATTCCGCATGAATATCCCACCATGCTCCTGTTTGGCGGACGCGGCTTGGACGGCAAGATTGACAATACCGTTTACCGCAGCCGTAATTACGGTATCACATGGGAAAAAGCACCGCTGAATACCCAGCTTTCTGCCGGAATGACAATTGGTTACGGAGCTGACGCATTTGTTTATGATGCAGAACTGGGCAGAGCCATCCGTCCGATTGAATCATGGGAATGTCCGTTCATGTACATCTTTGGAGGTCACAGTGAACAGGGCAATACATATAATAAGATGTGGTGCGGAACCATTAACCGACTGAAAGAAAAACCCATTCAGTAAGATTTTCCCCGTAAGCAATGCTTAAATATCTGCGTCTGATACTGATAATGCTGATGAGCTGTGCTGTCCTGAACGGATGGTCGCAGGCCACTGCACAGACCACGCCGTACAAGTTTGACTTCGGCGTCAATGTTGGCATGAGCGGATATATAGGGGAGGCAAACCGCGGCAATCTGATGGCTCACCCCGGATTTACGGGTGAACTGACCTTCAGATACTTACCTGACACACGCTGGGCAGTGCGCGGCATGCTTTACACACTTGGGCTCAAAGGTGATACACGGGACATGACAAATGTTCTGCCGGACATGGCGGAGTTCTCATTCACCAGCCAGGTTTACGGCCTGGACGCACGCGCCGAATTCAACTTTTTCCCTTACGGCATAGGCGAAACATACAAACGCCTAAGACGTTGGACACCGTACCTGACCATAGGCGTGGGAGCCGCTCTGGGTTCCTGCGGCGGGTCAACCACCTTTGCCCCCACCATTCCGATGGGAGTTGGAGTTAAGTTCAAGCTCAAGGAACGTATCAACCTGGGAGTTGAATTCACCATGACCAAAAGCTTTGGAGATAAATTTGACGGCCCGGACCTGGCGGACGTCAATCAGATAAAGACTTCTTTTTACAAAAACACAGACTGGTTCTCACGTCTTACCGTTGGAATCAGTTATGAGTTTGGTAAACGCTGTGAAACCTGTCATTATGTGGACTGAGAGTAAACTGAACACACTTGACCCGGCACGCATTCCGGAACATGTTGCCATAATCATGGACGGCAACGGACGGTGGGCTCAGTCCCGCGGCCTGGACCGCAGCGCCGGCCATGTGGAGGGAGTCAATACAGTCCGCAAGATTACAGAAGCTGCCTCAGAGGCCGGTGTCAAGTATCTCACTCTGTACACTTTTTCCACAGAGAACTGGAACCGACCCAAGGAGGAAGTTGACGCGCTGATGGAACTGATTGTGGTTGCCATTGAGCGTGAGACACCGGATCTGATAAAGAATAACGTACGCCTGCTGGCAATCGGAGATCTTGACCGCATGCCGTCCAGTGCACGTGCACGTCTTGAAAAATGTTTTGAAGATACGGCCCACTGCACAGGTCTGCGTCTTGTCCTGGCTCTGAGTTACTCCTCACGCTGGGAAATTGTCAAGGCTGTACAGGATTTGGCACGTCAGGCAGCGGAAGGACTTATAAAAGCAGAGGACATTGACGCAGAGACATTTTCAGCCGCTCTGAGCACTTCATTCATGCCGGATCCTGATCTGCTGATACGTACCGGCGGAGATATGCGTGTAAGCAATTTCCTCCTTTACCAGATTGCATACTCTGAACTGATAGTCAGTCCCGTATTCTGGCCTGACTATTCCAAGGAAGATTTCTATACCCACCTGGCCCAGTACCAGAGCCGTCAGAGGCGGTTCGGATTAACCGGAGAACAGGTCACCCAAAACGAATAATAATTATCACGGAATAAACCACTCATCATCATATGCGCACCAAGCTACTGTTACTGCTCAGCCTCATACTTGCATCCCTGACCGGGAGCCTGCACACTGGAGCTCAGACACCGGCAGACACCATTTTCAATCCGCCGGTACTGTACACAGCCATGCCCCGTATTTATACCATTGCGGACATAGAGGTGGAAGGAGCTGACAATTACGACGATTATATTATCCTCGGATACGCCGGTCTGCATCCGGGTGACCGCGTGGGAATTCCCGGTGATGATATCACCAACGCAGTCAAGCGCCTGATGCGTCAGACTCTTTTTGCTCAAGCACGTTTTGAGCTCACCAAGACATTGGGAGACAGTGCCTGGCTCAAGCTGGTGCTCCGTACCCAGCCCCGTATCACCAAGGTTAATTTTTATGGTGCCAAAAAGGGTGAGATCAAGGACCTCAAGGAAAGGCTGAACCTCACTGAGGGTAACCAGATTACCCAGAATGTGGTGAACCGCGCCCGCATGATTGTGGAACGTTATTATAAGGATAAGGGATTCGGCAACGCAACTGTGCGCATAGACCTTGTTGAAGACCTCTCCACTCCCAACGGTGCTATTGTCAACATTGTGGTGGACAAGCACGCCAAAGTGAAGGTGCACAAGATTTATGTCAACGGCAACGAGGTTCTGAGTGACCGCGCCATCCGCCGAACAATGAAGAAGACTAACGAGAATAACGACATCCTGAAAATCTTCAGCCAGAAGAAGTTTGTGGAAAGTGATTATCAGGATGACCTCAACCGTATTCTTGAACGATACAACGAGCTCGGTTACCGTGATGCCCGCATTGTTGCGGACAGCGTGGTGCCTTACAGTGAAAACCGTGTGGATGTGTATATTACCGTGGACGAGGGTCAGAAATATTACATCCGTGACATCTCCTGGGTGGGTAATACGGTTTATCCCACAGAGCTCCTGCAGAGTTATCTGGGCATGAATCCCGGTGATGTGTATAACCAGAAACTCATGCGTAAGCGACTCAATGACGATGACGATGCCGTCAGCAACCTCTATATGGACAACGGTTATCTGTTCTACCAGCTCATTCCGATTGAACGCGAAATTGAAGGCGACTCCATCTCCCTGGAAATGCGTATGATGGAAGGCCCGCAGGCCCGTATCAACAACATTGTCATCAACGGTAATGACAGGCTTTATGAACGTGTAATCCGCCGTGAGCTCCGTCTGCGTCCCGGTGAACTGTTCAGCAAGAGCGACCTGATGCGTTCCGCACGTGAGATTGCACAGACCGGTCACTTTGACCCTGAGAAACTGGACATCCAGCCGGAACCCGATGAAGAAAACGGTACAGTTGACATTATCTTCAATCTTGAAAGTAAGGCCAATGACCAGATTGAATTCTCACTGGGCTGGGGTCAGACAGGTATTATTGGAAAACTGCAGCTGAAGTTCACCAACTTCAGTATCCGTAACCTCTTCTATCCGAGCACTTACCGCGGCGTCATTCCTCAGGGTGAGGGTCAGACCTTCTCAATATCCGCCCAGACCAATGCCCGTTATTATCAGAGCTACGCCATCTCATTCCTTGATCCGTGGTTTGGAGGAAAACGACCCAATTCACTCAGTGTATCAGCATATTACAGCCGCCAGACCGGTGTAAACAGCTCATATTACAACAAGGCCTGGAGCCAGTCCACACTCTGGGGGTCCGGCCTGGGTTACTATCCCGGCAGCTACTATAACGACTATTATCAGAACAGTTACCAGAACAGTCTTGACCCGAACAAGTATCTGCAGATGGTGGGCGTGAACGTTGGTTTCGGTAAACGTCTCCGCTGGCCTGATGACTACTTCACTTTCACAGCAGAACTGGGTTACAACTGGTATAACCTCAAGAACTGGGATTACCTCTATTATATGAATAACGGAACATCAAACTCACTTGTGCTGGGACTGACACTTGCCCGTAATTCAATAGACAATCCCATTTATACCCGCAGCGGTTCCACATTCAGCCTGAACCTTCAGCTGACACCTCCGGCCGCGCTCTTCACCGGTAAGAAAGACTGGCGCAAGCTCTCTGAGGAAAACACGGTTGAATCCCGCAAACAGCTGTACGAATGGATTGAATACTGGAAACTCCGCTTCCATTCACGCACATACACTCCGCTGAGCACCAACCAGCAGTGGACCCCTGTGCTGATGACACGTCTGGACTTCGGTCTGATTGGAAGTTATAACAGATACCTGCGCACTCCGTTCGAGACCTTCTATGTGGGCGGTGACGGTATGAGCGGATCATACTCTTATGCAACTGAGACCATTGCCCTGCGCGGTTATGACAACGGTGCCCTCACCCCCTACGGCAGCGAAGGTTACGCCTACACCCGCATGGGTCTGGAAATCCACTTCCCCCTGATGCTGCAGCCCACATCCACCATTTACGCCCTGGCATTTGTCGAAGCGGGTAATGCATGGACCTCCGTGAGCCAGTTCAACCCCTTCTCACTCAAGCGCAGTGCCGGCGCCGGTGTCCGCATCCAGCTCCCCATGGTGGGTCTGATGGGTATTGACTGGGCTTATGGCTTTGACCGCACTTATGATAACAGAAAGGGTGGCTCTCACTTCCACTTCATTCTGGGTCAGGAATTCTAAACCTTTACCGGTTTCATCTGTCTAAAGCATAAATAACAGATAAAAGATATAATAATGAAAAAGATACTCATACTTGCCATCATAGCGCTCACCGCAGCGGTGAGCGCCTCAGCCCAGAAGTTTGCTCTGGTGGATATGGAATATATCCTGCGTAATGTTCCGTCATATGAAATGGCTTCAGAACAGCTCAATCAGCTCAGCCAGCGCTGGCAGCGTGAAGTTGAAGCACTGGGAACCGAAGCGGAGAACATGTACCAGAGTTACCTGGCCGACAAGGTTTTCCTGACTGATGAACAGGCACAGGCACGCGAAACTGCCATCACGGCCAAAGAGCGTGAGGCAACAGAGCTGCGCTTCCAGTACTTCGGTCCGGAAGGTGAGCTGTACCAGAAACGCCAGACCCTCCTGCGCCCCATTCAGGATGAGGTTTATAATGCCATCAAACAGGTGGCCGAGCAGCGCGGGTATCAGGCTGTATTTGACCGCGCCTCTTCCTCTGACATAATTTATGCGTCTCCGCGCATTGATATAAGCAATGAAGTACTCTCAAAGTTGGGGTATTCAAATTAATTGCGTATATTTGCAACGTCTCTTCTGAATCAGACACCTGAACTGAAAATAATAAAAACATAAAATATCAAAACCAATGATTAAGAAACTCATTCTTGCCGTAGCCCTGCTGCTCCCCATGAGCATGCTCGCACAGAAATTCGGAGTTGTTGACCTGGAAAGTGTATTCACCGCCATGCCTGAATACACCGCCATGCAGACTCAGCTCACTGACACCCAGCGTCAGTATGAAGAGGAATTTGGCCGTCTTCAGGAAGAAGTTACACGTCTCATCACAGAGTACCAGACAATTGCCGATGATGCCAATACTCCCCAGAGCATCAAGGAACGCAGAATCCAGGAAATTCAGGAACGTGACCAGCGCGTGAACCAGTTCCGCAATACAGCCTCTCAGGATCTTCAGCGTCTGCAGGAACAGCTTGCAGCTCCCATTCAGCAGCGTATCACTGACGCCATCCAGGCAGTGGGAACAGAAGGCGGTTACACTTTCATTTATCCCAAAGAACCCGCCATGCTTCTTTACATCGGTACTGACGTAACTGACGTTACTCCCGCTGTACGCACCAAACTCGGTATCTGATTTTAACTCAACCCATATTCACCGGCGCCGCCCCATCTCCGGGGATGGCGCCGGTTCAATTAAATGAATTACATTTTTTCTTTACCCATAAAGGTGAGGGATTATGAGGTGGATGCGGAAGGAATTGTCAACAATGCCAATTATCTGCATTACCTTGAGCATACCCGCCATGAATTCTGTCAGGAGGCCGGACTTTCCTTCCGCCGCATGCATGAGGAAGGCCTTGACCCTGTGGTGACACGCATTGAAATCAAGTATCTGCGTTCACTCGGACTTGGAGACAGCATGGTCAGCAAGCTTTCTCTGAGCCGGCGCGGACCTGTCTTTGTTTTCAATCAGGATATTTTCACTCCTGAAGGTTCCCCGGTGGTAACTGCAGTGGTGGAGATTGTTTCCTTTGAAAACGGACGTATCTCCCGCGGCGAGCGTCTTGCTCAGGCCTTTTCTCAATTCCTCTGAATCTTATCCATGAATTTTCCTCCGGACTCAAAAGATATGATTTACCGCCTGGCTCTGGCGCACACCCGCAATTTCAACGCTGCGGCTGTGAGGCGTCTTGCCGCCATGGGAATCAGCCCCAGGGACTTCTTTGAAAAGGATTCCGGGGAACTGGCCTTGGCCTTGAATGCGGATAAATCATTATTTGAGCACAGCCGCAGGGAGAAATCCCTTTCTGAGGCTGCCAAGGAAATTGATTTTATCAGGCAGAACAAAATCTCTGTTCTTTTCTGTGATTCACCTGATTACCCCAGTCGCCTGCTTGAGTGCCCTGATGCTCCGGCCCTGCTTTATTGCCTGGGGAGTCAGTGCTGGAACAGCGCACACGTAATCTCCATTGTCGGTACGCGTCATTGCACCGCTTATGGGAAAAATGTTGTGGAGGATATGGTGCGTGAACTTGCTGATACTGTTGATAATCTGGTAATTGTCAGCGGTATGGCATATGGAGTGGACATCTGCGCGCACCGGTCTGCCCTCGCTGCCGGTGTTCCCACCATTGCCGTGGTGGCTCACGGCCTCAACACACTCTACCCTGCCGACCACCGCAATGAAGCACGCAGCATGCTCCGTGCCGGCGGTGCGCTCATGACAGAATACCGCTCCTCAGACAGTATCCACAAGGGTAATTTCCTGGCAAGAAACCGCATTGTTGCAGGCCTGGCGGATGCTGTAATAATTGTTGAAAGTGACTTGCGCGGCGGTGCAATGGTAACGGCCAGGCTTGCAGCAGATTATCACAGGGAGGTTCTGGCTGTTCCCGGTCGGGTCTCAGACATCTACAGCCGCGGGTGTAATAAACTCATAAAAACCAATGCGGCACAGGTTTACACAGGCGTGGATGATATTCTGGCGGCGTGTGCATGGACGGCAAAGCCCCGTGAAGGGAGTCAGCCTGAACTCAAACTTGAACTTACGGAGTCTCAGGAACTGCTGATGACATACATAAAAGACCATCCTGACGCCACAGTAAACGATATGACAGCGGCCCTGGGAATGCCTTTCTCCCGCCTGAGCTCCGTGCTCTTTGAACTTGAGATGTCAGACCTTGTCACTGCCCTCCCCGGCGGAAGATATGCAATTCGTTAAGTGTCCTCTTAATCTTTTGGAGCACTTGATTTGTTAAACATATATCACCTGTAAAATCTAAATAACCAGCATAAAACAGTAACATATGGGAAAAATTATAGCACCCTCAGAATTGATCATCAATCCCGACGGAACGGTATTCCATCTTCACCTGCATCCTGATCAGCTCACTGACCGTATAATCCTTGTTGGAGATCCGGGCCGAGTGGATATGGTGGCCGAATTCTTTGATACAAAAGACTTTGAGGTAAGCTCCCGTGAATTTCATACCATAGGCGGCACTTACGGGGGAAAGCCCATCATGTGTCTGAGCCACGGAATCGGTCCGGATAACATTGATATTGTTGTCAATGAACTGGACGCACTGGCCAACATAGACTTCAATACCCGTGAGGTCAAGGACAAACTCCGCACGCTCACCATGGTGCGCATCGGCACCTCCGGCGCACTCCAGCCCGAACTCACTCTGGGAACGCCGGTTATTGCAGAAAAGAGCCTTGGATTTGACGGAGTCCTCAACTATTATGCCGGACGCAATGAAGTTGCAGACCTGGAGTTTGAAAAAGCTTTTGTGGAGCACACCGGCTGGAATCCGCTGTGGGCAAAGCCTTACATTGTGGACGCCGATGCAGAGCTCGTTGACCGCATCGGGCGTGATGATATGGTACGCGGCAATACAATTTCCGCAGTAGGTTTTTATGGGCCGCAGGGACGTGAGCTGCGTCTCCCCCTGTCCAATCCTGATCTGAACCGACTCATAGAAGAATTTGAGTATAAAGGACGTAAAGTGACCAATTACGAAATGGAGTCCGCCCCGCTCGCCGGCCTGGGACGCCTGATGGGCCACAAGTGCATGACAGTCTGCTCCATCATTGCCAACCGCTACAACGAAAAAGCAAACCCCAACTACAAATCCGGCGTCCGAGACCTCATCGCCACCGTCCTTGACCGCATCTGACACTTAATACAAAGCTATACAGAATGGGCTGACCATTCAATCCGGAGGCCAGCCCATTCTTTTCAATCTCACTTAAACTTTATTGGCCTGTAATACGATACTGATTATCGTCCTGTTTCAATTAGCCCGCTTAACTCTATAAAAGTAGGGGATTTGTAAACATCCACCAGAACGAAATCTGGTAAAGGAGAAGTTGTATAATACAAATATACCCTGATGGGAACAGCCTGACCGTCAACCATCATTCCTCCTGAATATTCCAATGCATAGAACCCTTTGTTTTCAATAGTCTCAGAAAATACAATTCTGAATTCATAGACTGTATTCTCTGCTACTGTAACGGAAAGAAATTTATCTCCATCAACTTCAGCCACTAAAAATAGCCCCAGAGGATCCCCATTTGTTGACGGCAAATCTCTTATGAGATTATTTTCTCGGTCATAAACCTTAAATCCATGATAAAGATAACTGTGGAGAATTTGTTCCCTGGCACTGAGAGGGAGGGATACAAATAAAATCACAACCCAAATTAAAACAATCCTTATCATAGTTTAACGTTCTTGCGGGTCTCGTGATTGATACCATTTTGCAACTGGTGAAATCTCATCATACCAAATAACAATAGCGTTTCTTGTAACCCAGTCTGCTGAAGCATCTGTAATAAATTTTATTTTGCAACGTTGCCCTTCACCATCAATTGCATCATAATGTACAATATTGATAAACCCCGAATTGGTTTCTTGGCGATTATACATGGAGAATCTCTTGTTACCTAACAAAAGTTTATTTCCATCCTTATATATATCAATGAGTGAATTATTGGAAACTTGATTTGAAACTTCAGTTGTGTTCATGTTTACATCCTGAGACAAGAAACAGGAATAAAGAGTTCTGCCATGCGCTATACCAACGCTGAAAATAGCAAAGACAAGCAATAAAAAGATTGTTCTCATGGTTTGATATACAAGATATTTAACGATAGGTATATGTTACTTCACACAGATAATCATAACCAATAAATTGCTTGATTGATACCGTTACCTTTATCTGAGAAAAATAGAAAGTAACTTCATTGTGTCCCTCTACCACTTGAATATAATTCATATTACTGAAATCGGCAACGAACCGATTAAAATAATATAAAGCATTTTGTTCATTGGTATTGATAGTAAATTTTTCTTTTGCAACTCTATTATTTTTAAAATAATAGGAAGTAGATACGTTGGGTTCATGATATATGATATATTCATCTCCTGAAGAACGCCAGTTTCTTAAATGCCGCAATCCAGCAATCTCTGATTGGACCAATGACAAAGTTTGTCCTAATCTTGTACCCGGATCTGCTAAAGCACAGAGAATACAGGTACACAATACTAAAATTGTAAGGATTAATTTTTTCACTATTTAATTTCTGCGATTGGTCAGTCCAATCCAATCATAAAACAAAAGGAAACGTGGACTGTATCGGCATTCGTTTGATAGATGGTCGTAGGAAACCAATTGACGAAAGAAATGCAAGATACCAGCCCACGCATATACAGCATGGGAGCTTTCTGCTTTGCTTGCGTCAAAAGAAAATTTCCTACGTTTTCTATCTCAAGCTTATGCGAAACGCTTCCAAAGAAGTTACAAAAAAACAGTCACACTCTTGTGATAATGCAAAGTTAGGGAAATTCTATAATATATCAAAGACTCTTATAGTTTTCTGTTTATAAACTACCATATTTCATGAATCAAATCAACGTAATTAATAAAAAAAAGATTAACTTTGCAATCTAACTATACAACTTATGATTCACATTTGGCTTGACGAGAGCGATAAACACGGTACGTATTACTCTAACTTTTATGGAGGTATTATGGTGCAATCACAGCACCGAGAAGAAGTTTTACGCCGAATGGAATGCATAAAAAAAGAACTGAGTATTATTGATGAGATCAAATGGCAAAAAGTAAATGCATATCATTATGAAAAATATGTAAAATTGATTGATGAACTTTTTGCCATGGGAAAAGAAGGACTTTTAAAAATACGAATTTTCTTCCGGCATAATCAGTATGAGGCAGATCTTACCCCAGAGAAAAGAAAAGAAGAATATCCAATATTATATTATCAGTTTATCAAGTATGCCTTTGGACTTATATACGCTGAAGATAAAGAAGGTATTCGCTTATACCTTGATGAAATTCCTTTGAACCAACAAGATAAACAAAACTTTTTAAAGCATATTTACGGATTAAATAATGACTCTTTATTCCAGGAAAAAGGAATACATTTTGTAGAAAAAGGTATATCAGAAGTTGATTCAAAACACCATCTTCCGCTTCAATTCATGGATGTTATTCTTGGAGCTATTTGTTTCAAACTGAATGAAAAAGATAAAATGAAATCCGATGGAGATGAGCGTCCCGGGAAACGCACATTACTGAAGTATAAACTCTATAAGCATATAAACCTCAAAATACGAGAAATTTATCCGGATTTTAACATCGGTATAAGCACTCCGTTCAAAGAAGAAAGCGACCGTTGGTTCCAGATTTACAGACATTGGAGTTTCAAGCCAAGGCACCACACCCGCAATCTCACACGTACCAAAAGGGCAAAAAAATAGTCCTGCGTAACCTACACTTGTGAGCTACGCACTTTTCACGTAGCCGTTCAGTCACGACAGGATATTTTTTCAATTGCAAAAATACAAACTTTTTTTTTAATTTAAAAAATATAACGCAAATATTTCTGACATAGTTTATAACCTTTTTCATTTTATGAAATATGACTGGTTTTAATTTAATAAAGACCAAGAATACAAAACCGGCGGGATGTTTGAGGGACATCTCGCCGGGTTTTTATGGGGAGGGGGTGAATCAGCGTGTGCGGGCCAGGATGAGGGCGGAGGTGGGAGCTACCATCACTGTGCCGCCGCGTGAGGTGTCAAGGCCTTCGGCATTGATTTCTCCATCACGTGCTATCACTGTCCAGTCGCCGCGGGGTATGCGGGCTGCGAATGGGGTATCAGAGCCGTTGAATACCAATTTGATTTCCTTGAACTCATCGCCATTGGCATTGTTGAGGATTGAATAGGAAATCACGTTGGGAGAGGTGATGTTATCAAATTTGATATTGCGGGCTATATCTTCTGCAGTTGTCATTCTGAATGCAGGGTGAGAGCGACGCAGTTTAATCAGTTCACGGTAATAATTGAACTGATCCGCATTTGTGGTCTTGAGGTTCCAGTCAATGGCATTGATTGAGTCCGGGCTCTTATATGAATTATGCACGCCTTTCTTATCACGGAAAACCTCTTCACCGGCAAAGATGAACGGGGTGCCCTGACTTGTCAGAACAATGGTCTGGGCAAGACGTGCCGCACGCTGACGCTCAGCTTCAGTGCTGCCGGGCATAGAGGCGGCCAGCTTGTCTGTCAGAGTCAGATCATCATGACAGCTCACATAATTGATAACCTGTTCAGGAGTGGTGGCATAAGGCTTACGGGAATTGTTACCCAGGCTGTAATTAACCTGAGGATGAGCAGTGGCAGCTACAATTCCAATTTTTACGGTTTCCTCGTTACCGGGCTTGCCTGTGGCAAAACCGCGGTCAGCTGCATTGCTGTAATGACCCTTGATGGCATCACGGATATCATCAGAAAAAACTGCAATACCTGTCATCTGAGCCACATTGTCCTTCAGGGCACGTCTCTCAGCGGGGAGGGGAGAATCTCCTGCTGTCCAACCTTCACCGTAAACAAAGATATTGGGATTTACGCGCTTGAGTGTTGCGGCCACTGAATCCATGGTTTCTGTGTCATGGATGGCCATCAGATCAAAGCGGAAACCGTCAATATGGTATTCCTCAGCCCAGTATTTTACTGAATTAACAATGTAGTTACGCATCATCTCACGGTCAGAAGCAGTCTCGTTACCGCAGCCGGAAGCATCGCTGTAAGAGCCGTCTGCACGGTGACGGTAAAAATAACCGGGAGCAGTCAGAGAGAAATTGGAGTCATCACCACCGGCAGTGTGATTATATACCACATCCATCACCACACCGATGCCGACGTCATGGAGAGCCTGCACCATACGTTTCATTTCATTGACGCGAGAAGCCGGATTTCCGGGATCAGTACTGTAAGAGCCCTCAGGAGCATTATAATTCAGCGGGTCATAACCCCAGTTATACTGGTTGGCAGGCAGATTGGCCTCATCCACTGAATTGTAATCATAACTCGGAAGGATGTGCACGTGAGTGACACCAAGTTCCTTAAGGTGGTCAATACCCGTGGCAGCTCCAGCCGGAGATGTGGTTCCCGGTTCTGTAAGAGCAAGGAATTTACCCTTGTGGGCAATGCCGCTGGTAGGATGAACGCTGAAATCGCGGTGATGCATCTCATAAATCACCGCGTCTGTAATGTGCTCCGTCACAGGGCCACGGTCATTTTCCCAACCGGCAGGATTGGTAGAGGCAAAATCAATTATTGCAGCACGTTCACCGTTGGTACCCACAGCCTTAGCCCATATACCGGGAGTCTGAGCCAGCACAGTTCCGTCAGGCATGGTAACCTGGAAAGTATAGAACTTGCCGTACAGCTGTTCCGGGACAGAAGCGCGCCAGGTACCGTTTTCAGCGCGAGACATAGCGAGGGTATCAGTTGCTGCCGTATTTCTGTCATAATCAAAAAGATAGACATTGACAGCGGAAGCCTCAGGACTCCAGAGGGTGAAATGCGTACCCGCATCATCAACCTTGAGTTCAAGATCATCTCCCGTATAGACAGGGAAAGAATCAAACCGGGCATCCGGATTGGTATTCTGAGCCATAGTTCCTATAAAAGTACTTGCAGCAAGAGTAAAAGCTGCAGCGGCTATTAAATTCTGTTTCATCAAGACAAAATTTGGTTATGAGAAAGGTATCAGATAGACAGACGGCGCAGAGTACTGAGCAGCTCACGGTTTATAGGCTTATCATTCTTGATAGCCTTGGTGAACGGAACATAAACAATCTCATCATTCTTAACGCCAATCATAACATTGCGCTGGTCTTCCAACAGAGCGTCAATGGCAGCCGCTCCCATGCGTGAAGCAAGAATACGGTCATGAGCCGTGGGAGAACCACCGCGCTGCAGATGCCCCAGAATAGAAACACGCACATCATAACCGGGATACTCGTTCTTAACGCGTTCAGCCAGACCCATGGCACCACCAGTGACAGGACTCTCCGCAACAAGAACAATAGACGAGTTCTTACTCTTACGGAAACCGTTCTGAATCAGTTCAGCCAGCTGGTCCACCTCAGTTGAAATCTCAGGGATGATGGCAGCCTCAGCACCTGAAGCAATCGCACCGTTGAGAGCAAGGAAGCCGGCATCACGGCCCATCACCTCAATGAAGAACAGACGCTCGTGACTGGTGGCAGTATCGCGGATTTTGTCCACACACTCCATGATAGTATTCAGGGCAGTATCGTAACCAATGGTAGTATCAGTACCATACAGATCATTGTCAATAGTACCGGGCAGACCAATGATGGGAAAATTGAATTCATTGGCAAAGATACGGGCACCCGTGAGAGAACCGTCACCGCCAATCACCACCAGCGCATCAATTTCATGACGGCGGATAACATCATAAGCAAGCTGACGCCCTTCAGGAGTTTCAAACTCCTTGCATCGGGCAGTCTTGAGAATAGTACCGCCCTGCTGAATGATATTTGAAACATTCTGAGTACGGAACTCCTCAATTTCATCAGTAATAAGACCGCGGTACCCCCTGTAAATTCCTTTGACCTTAAGGCCGCTGAAAATAGCCGAGCGGGTGACGGCGCGGATTGCGGCATTCATACCCGGAGCATCACCGCCGCTGGTAAGAATGCCCACGCATTTAATCTCTGACATAGGAACGTACGTTTATTCTAAAATGAGTTTGCAAGTATTAAAACACAAAAGTACAAATATTTCTCCTATCCCGTTATTAAAATCCGTTAAATTTTAACACATCCACCCTCAAAAACCAATGTTGGAGTCCCCGTCAAGTTTTGGCTGGAATAATCTCACCAGTTTACTATTCGTTACCGGTGTCGTTGATAAGAAGTTAATAATATTATATGAGGGATAAAAAAATGAAAGGTTGTCTCACGACAACCAATCTTATTAACCTTAAATCTATACCATGAAAAACACGTTGCAAAGGTAATGCGCGGGGAGGGGTTGTGCAAGTTTTTGTGTTATAAATTTGCATGGCTTAAATACTTTTTAACTTTATATTGTCGGTTTTTTATGTTTCATATGGATTTTTGAACTGTTTGGGTCTGTTTTTGTGTCAATATGTCTTATTGGGGTTTTGTCTTTAAAATTAGTTTAAAAGGGCGTGTTAACAGTCTTTAACGAGAAGGTTCGGAGTTATCCTGTGGCTACTTTGTTGCCTTAAATAAAGGGTCCCTGAGTGGTTACAATACCATTCAGGGACCTGTTTATTATGTCCGGGTATGCTCCGGCTGAATCAGCGGACTATTACTTTGGATGCTGTTGAGCCATTGCGTCGGATATAGAGGCCGGGGAGGGTGGGCGCTGATATTTCCATTCCGGAGGTTGTGTACCAGCGTGTGTCTGTTCCTGCGGCGGCTTCTACTGTGATGGTTTCTATTCCGCTTGTTCCTTCAGGATATATTACTTCCAGATTGGGGAATTCGAGGCGTCCGGGAGCTTTTGCGGCATCGCCGGGGTTGATGATGAAGGATATGAATTCAATGGGATATGTGGCGGGGTCTTCCAGGTCATAATAATCACTGAAGGGAAGTACCCAGTCTGCTGTTCCGTCTGCGTTGAAGTCTGTAAATGTGATGTTGTTGGCCACGGCAGCATTTGCAGCCTTGAAAGAGAATGATACTGACAGGGGTGCGACTGATGCCTGTGTCAGGTTCATGCGCAGGGCGCTGGGACGTGATATGAGGTCCTTGCGTGCTGAAAGGGTAATTTTTGAGCCGCGTGTATTGCTGCCCATTACATAGTCAACAACGAGTCCGTTTTCCAGGATTGATGTTTCTACGGTACCCATGAGGGTCTTTTTCATAGACCATCCTTCAAGATTACTTTCAATGGGAATTACATCTGCCTCAGGTTCTTCAACGAGAATTGTTACTTCCAGTGTCTTTTCACCGAGGACTCCGGTGAGTTTGGCTGCACCTGCTGAAACGGCTGTTACTACACCTTCATTTGTTACTGAAGCGATTGATGCGTCTTCACTTGTCCATGAGAAGGCCATGGGGCTTACGGGTACATCTCCGCCTACTGTTGTGGCAATGAGCTGGAGTTCAAATACGTTACCGGGTGCGAGTACCACGCGATCCATACGCATGCGAATATCGCAGGGATTGATTTCAACAGGCATTGTGGCAGAAGAAGCTCCGGGACGGCTTACGGTGAGAGCTGCGAGGCCTTCACCATTTGCCAGGAGAGTCTTTCCGTCATTGATAATCATACCAAGTTCAGGAGGACAGCTCAGTGTGTAATCCTGATAATCTGTATCAATGCAAACTCCTGCGGCATTAAATGCAAATACTCTGGGAGTATAGAGTCCCATCTGAGGGAGTGACATGCGCCAGTCCATGAATTTGAGTTCTGTAACTGTCTGGTCTGTGACATCACCGTCCACTGTGGCAAAAATAGCATTACCGACTGCGCGTTCAGTTCCGTCCGAGCAGCGGTTACGTACTCCGAGCGCCTGAGTGTACAGAGTTGAGGAACCACCTCCGTCAAGGTTTACGGCTTCATGGGCACCGGCATAAATCATCAGGTCACCGAGCATGCCTGTTGTGACACCTTTTGATGGTCCACGCCCGTCCACCACCATCATGATTATGGTATTACCATCAGCGCTGTAACCGATTGCGGTACGGGGGTGACGGTCTGTGGCGTCAGCACGTTCAGCCTCACTGTGGAGGTTAACGCCACCGCCTACATTCTTGGGGTTACCGCTGACGGCCTGAGTGGGATATATGCGTTCACCCTCAGGTGTGAATATGGCTGCGTCAATATTGACCACATCACCGGGCTGAAGTGAATTGATGAAAGAAACTGCGTTTCCGCGTGCCATCAAAACACAATCACTTCCAACGGCAAGGTCACCAGTTGAAGTGGGAGTACCTGTTACAACCACGCTGTAAGCTCCACCGCTTACAAATGAATCACCTTCTACGAGGCGCGCGGGTACCTCGGCGCATGCGCCTGCATACTGACCCTGGCAGGGAGATGTCCAGCCGCGGGAGGTATAGAGTGTCACTGCATTATTGGAGGGGTCTGTATTGATTCCACGGAGGGGGACAGAAGTACCGTCCTTGGATACGGTACCGTTGAAACTGAGACGGCAAACGCGTGCAATACCTTCAGCGTCTACGCTGAACTGGTAACCTGAAGCGCTGGATTTGTACACTTCACCGTCCACGATGGCTGCATAAGTGGGAGTACCTACAACAGTGGTACCGTCAGTGGCATGGCCGCTGGTCCAGTAGAAGTCACCGTTAGTTCCGGCAAAATAAAGAGTATTATCATCCGAAGCATTCTGAGCCATCACAGATGTACGGGCGTTACCGTAAGTATGACCACCGGGGCAGATGCTGCGCATGCGGACACCGGGAGTGGTGAGGTCAGTCTTGAGATAAAAGACATCCAAGGGCGCGGAGCCTGAAAGATGGAGCTGAGTCTGGTAAGTACCGGGACCTACCTTTGCATGGAAGATGGTATCAATGGTCATGGTTTCAGTGCCCATAACTATGGTTGGAGTTTCCCAAGCCATGGCTGAGACGGCTGCTGAACCAATCAGAGCGAGTAATAGTTGTTTTTTCATCAGGTTCAAGGTTTGTAATTGATTGGTATATGATGCAAAGGTAAGCCAAATGCTCCGTAATGCCAAATAAATTTACATATAAATACGAACACTTAAGCGAGACGATGCGTTTTTTAAGAATAAGGATTAATATTAACAAAACAACCATGAGATACGTAGAATCCGGTAAGGGGCGAGTTCCCCTGATGACCCTGATTGCCATCCTTTCCATTTCCCTGACAGTAAACCTGCCGGGACTGGCCATATCCCCGATAATGGGTAAGATAGCGGAGGTGTTCCCCACAGCCACAGAGTTTGAGACACAACTGCTGACGGTGTTACCCAATCTTCTGATAATACCGTTCATGCTTCTGTCCGGTCACCTTGCGGTGCGCCACAGCGAGTCCAGGATACTGACAGTTGGCCTGGTGATTTACTGTCTGTCAGCAGTTCTTTATCTGTTCTCGGATTCTATGCTGAGTCTGCTTCTTATTTCCTGTCTATTGGGTGTGGGCAGCGGACTGGTTGTCCCCCTTGCCGGCGGCTACATTGGAGAATATTTTACAGGAAAAGCGAGAGCGAGGTTCCTGGGGATGAAATCCGGAATCAGCAATGCCTCCATTATTCTGGGTACTCTGGCAGTGGGACTGATAGCGAACCGGAACTGGCACCTTCCCTTCCTGGTTTATCTTGTACCCATCATCCCGCTGCTACTGGTCCCTTACCTGCGCCGTGATTACATTCTGAAACATACCGTTCCGACAGAGGAGCCGGAAGAAACTCAGGTAACAGAGGTGAAGAAACCAACCACACCGGCTTTCTCTGCAAAACAATCCGTGAAGCTCCTGGCATGCATCATTGCCATATATTTTTCCATAACATACGGCATGGAGGTAATATCATACTTTCTGCCCTTCACGTTCACTCATTACCACCTGAGTGACAGCCAGACCGGAATAGCCACCTCAGTATTTTTCCTTGCCTGCACATTGGGCGGGTTCGGACTTCAACCAATAACCAAGGTGACGGGACGTTTCACCATGCCTGTATTCCTGGCCATGATGGCAGTATCACTTTTGGGCCTGGGAATCTTCCATTCCTTTACGTCCTTCCTGGTAACAGTGTTCTTCCTCGGACTGGGCTACGGAGTTATTCAGCCTGTGATATATAATAAGGCCACAGAGATTGCGCCCACGCCTCAGGATTCCAGCCGTTATTTCAGTTACGTGCTGACGGCCAATTATGTTGCAATCTCAGTCACTCCTGCCATAATTGAAGGATTGGGAGATCTAATGCACCAGAGTGCCAATACCAATTTCCCTTATATACTGAACGGAATTATTCTATGTGCCGTTACTGTTATTGCAATAATATACCGCAAATCCTTCCCGGTGAAGGTTTAAATATTATTGATATTTAGAGATAAAAAGGGCGCGGCCGGATGGCTGCGCCCTTATGGGTTATGATGGATTTTCTGCCGGTTTCTTTCGGCGAGTACGGCGTTTACGCACAGGTTTTTCAGGAGCCTGGTCCTGAGGAGCAGGAGCAGGTTCGTCCTCTCCGCGGGTAATGGCCTTGGTATTTTTCTTGGCCTCAGAACTTTTACCGGAGTCCTTTTCATCAATGAGCTGAAGCTCCTGACCGTTAGAGTCAATGACGCGGTACTGGAGATATGCCAGGTTCTGGTCCGGGAGAATTTTGAAATCTCCGCCCAGTTCTCTGCGCCAGGTCCGGTAAAGGGTAAAGAAAAAGCCTTTTTTGATATATGCATCCACATACGGATGAACATACATAATGAAGTTATTGACACGCAGGGTGTTCATGATATAATCCAGCTTTTCCCTGAGGGTATCCGTAAAGAGGATTGAGGGCTGCACGTGTCCTTTTCCGAAGCAAGACGGGCAGTCTTCCTCCACGGTAACATCCAGAGCGGGGCGCACACGCTGACGAGTTATCTGCATGAGCCCGAACTTACTGAGCGGGAGGATATTATGCCGTGCACGGTCTTTGGCCATGATTTCACGCATATGGTCAAAGAGCTGCTGACGGTGCTCCTGCTTGTTCATGTCAATGAAGTCCACCACAATAATACCTCCCATGTCACGGAGGCGGAGCTGACGCGCAATTTCATCAGCGGCGCGGAGATTGACTTCAAGGGCATTTGTTTCCTGGTCGTTGGTGGCTTTGGAGCGGTTTCCGGAGTTGACGTCAATAACGTGTAGAGCCTCAGTATGCTCAATTATAATATAAGCACCGTTCTTAAAAGAAACAGTCTTACCGAAACTGCTTTTAATCTGGCGAGTAATGCTGAAGGCGTCAAATATCGGCTCATCCTTCTGATACAGCTTTACAATATCCACACGTTCCGGAGCAATGAAGCTGACGTAAGTGCGGATCTGATTGTAAGTATCAAGATCGTTAACGTGAATGCTTTCAAAATCAGGGTTAAAGACATCACGCAGCATACCCACAATGCGGCTTTCCTCTTCGAAAACCAGAGCGGGAGGAGTTGATTTCTGAGCCTTGGCACACAGGGCATAAAAATTTGCCTCCAGAGTGCGGAGCTCAGCCATGAGATCCGCGGAGCCTTTACCTTCAGCAGATGTGCGGACAATTACGCCGAAGTTTTTTGGTTTAATGCTGGCAATGAGGCCGCGCAGACGCATTTTCTCTTCTGCGCTTTTGATTTTCTGTGAAATTGAGATTTTATCACAGAAAGGAGTAAGGACCATATACCGCCCTGTCATTGATATTTCAGTGGTCAGGCGTGGACCTTTAGAAGAAATCGGTTCCTTTACAATCTGGACCAGGAGTTCCTTACCGGGCTGAAGCACTTCAGTAACAGAGCCGTGCTTGTCAATATCCGGCTTGAGCTTGAGATCCGGGAGCTGAGGCACCTGCTTGCGGTTGCTCAACAGTTTTTCCAGGAAAACATTGTAAGAAGCAAAGGAGGGACCGAGATCCAGATAATGCAGGAAGGCATCCTTATCATAACCCACGTTCACAAAGGCGGCATTGAGACCCGGCATCAGTTTCTTGACTTTGGCCAGGTAAATGTCTCCAACAGCGTATGCAATGTTACGCGCCTCCTTCTGGAGAGAAACCAGCCTGCCTTCTTCCAGAAGGGCAATGCTGACCTCAGCTGCGCTCACATCCACAATTAATTCGCTTTTCATCAGGGTGACTGTGGGGAATGGTTATTAAAACATTACTAAAAACAATACAAAGAACAAATCCCGCGCCACTCCTGAATTGGAGCAATGCTGGAGTTTGTTCTTGTATTTCTTTCCATTTTTCTGAAAGTCAATGCAGAAGAAACAGAATTGATGAAACGGTGGAGTAAAAAACGCTCCACCGGATCTATCCTCTTATTTCTTCTTATGACGATTCTTTCTCAGACGTTTTTTACGCTTGTGGGTAGCCATCTTGTGGCCTTTTCTTTTTTTACCGCTGGGCATAATTATTAAATCTTATAGGTGAGTTAAATATGGTGGATTAGTTCTTCTTAACTTCTTCCATGAACACGCGAGCGGGCTTGAAAGCGGGGATTTTGTGCTCGGGGATGATGATTGTTGTGTTCTTGCTGATGTTACGTGCAGTTTTTTCAGAACGGGTCTTGATGATGAAGCTACCGAAACCGCGGAGGTAAACGTTCTCGCCGTTGGCCATGGCGTCTTTAACTACTTCCATGAAGCGTTCAATTGTAGTCAGGACAGCAGCCTTGTCGATGCCTGTGCTTTTGTAAATTTCATTTACGATATCAGCTTTGGTCATTGCAGTGATTTTTTAGATGAATGGTATATGTTATTGTTTCTTTTCATGCAATATTGAGAGGATGCAATGAAGCTCCTCACTGTTTTGCGGTGCAAATATCGTGTTTTTTTTTCAATCCATCACAATATTTGGTGACTAAAATGAGTGAATTAATGATATTTATATGATTTTTCACCCAAAAAGATGGTTCAGGTACCCATTTTTGAAAACATATCAGAAGAGAATACCGTTCAGACCGTGGAGGGAAGTAACCTGAACAACGCGTCCCAGGTAAGCATGGAGGCTGTGCGGAATATTGCCACCATAGCGGTTGAGATACACCGCTGCACCCCAACCGGCACCCAGGGCACCGTTTATGTCAGTCTCAGTGTTATCACCGATTGCCACACACATTTCCGGGCTAACACCTGCGGCGGCAGCGGCAGCATTAAAGAATTCCGGAGAGGGCTTGTTCACACCCACATCATCACTGAGGATGATGTGCTCAAAATATTCTGCAATTCCGGAAGATCGGAGCTTGTTGTGCTGCACTTCAGTGAAGCCGTTTGAAATGATACCCATTCGGCGTCCGTCGGTGGCAAGGGCGTTCAGTATCTCCCGCGCGCCGTCCAGCAAGGCGGAGCATTTACCGAGTTTGTCAAGATACACACCGTCCAGGCGGGCAGCAGCTTCAAGTGCTCTCAGATCATCCATACCGCCCATGCGCAGAGGTTCCGCAAAGCGCTCGGCCCTCAGGAAAGGCTGGCTGATCTCAGCGCGGGCATATCTGCGCCACAGGTCCTGATTGACCTCATGATAATTATCCATCCACCGGTCAAGAGATTTGTCACCGTAAGCAGCGCGGACGTCAGGGTCTGTGCGGTAAAGTTCTTCCAGGACAATGCATGAGTTGCCGCTCATGTCCCAGAGGGTATCATCCAGGTCAAACCAGAGGAAGGAGTCCTTACTCTTCAGAAGCGCCGGCGTGGTCATCCTCTTTGTCTTCATGTGCGCTGTGTTCGGGTTCTTCCCGGTTCTCTTCAATTTTCTTCTGAGAGCGGTTTACTGCAGAAATGGCAATGGCCTCTATCAGTGAAGCCAGACCGAAAACGGCAAATGCGATACCTGAAACCAATATGATACGGTGATCATCCTGAGCCGTGATGGGTTTCTGCATATAAATATATACAGCGGCTCCAACCAGGAGCATGGGTACGATATAGAAGAACCCGTTCAGACGGGCGGGACGGCTGCCGAAGAGCAGCAGAAAGAACTGGAACACGGCAGTGGCCGCCACAAGGATGGCAAACATAAATGTGACCATCCCCACAAATGTTGTCTGGAAAATGAGCATTGCCAGGCCCAGGACAATGGCGGCTGCGCTTGCCATCCAGCCCACAACGGTGCCGGTGGCGTTCATGCGTGCGCGCCCTTCACTGTCACGGCTGCCTAAAAAGTAAAACATATTGGCCACGCCAGAGAGGATGAAAAGCCCTCCGCAGACCAGCACCACCTTGGTTGAATCCACCTGGGGTGAGAGGAAGGCCAGTATAAGCCCCACGGCCAACATTACCAGCGAGGTTGCATATAAATTCTTTCCTTTCATGATTTCTGTATATTAATTTATTAATTATCTGAGTTTCTGAAATTCCGAGGGTGCCACTCCGGTCATCTTCTTGAAGTACTTGCCGAAGGCAGACTGTGTGGAGAAATTGAGGCTGAAGGCAATCTGCTGAATGGGTTTGCCGGAGAAGCGGAGCATCTGCTTGGCCTCAGTAATGACCACCCTGTCAATCCATTCGGCGGCTGAGTGACCGGTTGCTTCCCTGACAAGCATTGACAGATACTTGGGCGAGATGCACAGCTGACCGGCGTAAAACGGCAGAGAACGTTCTTTCATGAAATTGAGATGGAGAAGCTTGAAGAACTCCACCACGTAAGCAGCCCTGCGTGGATTTACATCCGCGTCCACAGTACTTTCACCCAGCCTCTTATACCAGCAGAGAACCACCTCATATGTCAGGGCAGAGAGCAGGCTTGCCAGGATGTGACGGGTCATCATGGGATTTGTATTGTCCTCCATCACATACATAATGAGTCTGAAGAAGCGCTGCAGCACGGAGAGCTCCTGCTGAGAGAGTTCCAGAACGGGAGAAATGCGTTCAAAAACGCCCTCGCCCGTAATGGCAGTGAATGAAATATTGAGCTCGGGCAGGAAAGACGGGTCAATATACAGCAGGTGTATATCCACCTCCGTCCAGTCATCACATTCCACGGCCACAGCTGCGCCGGGTGCAAAGTCAACGCTGGCAGGCGCATTGACCTGATAATCCTTGCCATTATATATCATTCGGATAGAGCCGCGTGTGAGGAGCAAGAGGGATGCCCCCTCAATGCGCTTGGGCATGGATATGTCCCCGTCCGACCAGAGTTCCATGTTGAGGCGGGCATACACGCCCACACCGTCCACAGTGACACTCTGTCCCATAAAGTCAGGGAGTTTAATTCCGTTATACTCGCTCATAAGATCTCAATCCGTTTATATCAACTGCTGACAAAGGTACGAATAATTTATGATTTCTGAGCATCAGAGCCTGATTTCTGCTCCCGGGAATCCACATCCACACTGATGGAGCCTGAGCTGTAAATTACCAGGCCGAAGTCAGCGGCGTAAGAGAGCACATGTTCAATCAGGTCAGACTGAATGGCCTCATACTTGTCCCAGTCCGTGGTATTGGTGAAGCAATATACCTGCAGGGGAATGCCGGAGTCAGTGGGATCAAGGAGACGGACCAGGAGCTGCTGGTTCATGGTCATTCCTGAGTTATAATAAATATATAAGGAGAGATATGCGCGGAAGAGTCCCACATTGGTTTCAATAGAACCGTTGATGGGAGTGAGTCCACCGTCATCCTGCGCGGTCTGTCCGTTCTTGATGAGGGAGTCCACAAAGGCCTTTAGGCGGGGGAATGGGGCAGCCATGGCCACAGCCTCATCCACCGTCAGTTTTCTAACAGATGGATAATCAATGGTGAAGTTCTTCATGATGCGGCGGGCGCCGGAGTCTTTCATTCCCCGGTAATTCTGGAAAGATGTGGACACAAGGGTGTAAGGGGGAACGGTTACAATTGTATTATCAAAATTCTGCACCTTGACGGTGGAAAGAGACATGTCCAGCACAACGCCGTTGGCGGGAGTATTGGGCACCACAATCCAGTCCCCCACATGGAGCATGTCATTCTGACTCATCTGAATACCGGCCACAAAACCGAGGATGCTGTCCTTGAAAATCAACATCAACGCAGCGGCAAAGGCACCGAGTCCGGTGAGCAGGTATGCCGGGGACTTGTCAACAATTGTTGCCACCGCACATATTGTAATTACAATCCAGACAATACCTTTACCCACATTGAGCACACCGCGGACAGGGAGGTTTTTCTTATTGTCATGAACATTATAATGATTGAAAATGAAATCCAGGATTGCGCTGAGAGCCACCCCCATCATCACCATGGCATAGACCCCGACAATGCGCATGATCCAAGAACGCATCATGTGTGTGCTTTCAAAAGCAAATGGTATCAGAGCCAACATGATAAGTGGGGGCAGAAGCTGACTGATACGCGAGAGAGTGTGCCACTTGAGCAGCTCATGGCCAATGGTGCCGTGAGTGTGCTGCACAATCTTTTCAACGAGCAGATAAATGAGTTTCTTGAAGAGCCAGCCAATCAGAAAGGCGCCGGCCACAACAATAAAGATATAAATAATCTCCTCCCCTACCCCATGGCGGGCCATGCCCAGGGCATCAAGAATACGGTCAATAGAATTCAGAAGCCATTCAGCAACAGAGTGTGTCGGTATCAATTTTGATCTTTCCATAATGGATGAAAAAGTTATTTATTAAAAGGCAAAACAATAATTTAAAGCATAAGGAGAGTAAAAAAGACAAGTCCTTTACTATTTCAAACAAAAAAGAAGACATTTTGAATTAAAAAATTAAAAATTTAACATAATTTTATTTTTGCGTTTAAAAAATAAGTAGTAATTTTGCAGCGGGAGAAAGGACCAAAGTCGAGTATCGCCGGAGAAGTCCGCAAATCATCTGAGCAGATGAGATGCAGGCGTCCCGGGCTCACAAAGCTTTTGGGAAAACACCCGATTCTGAAAGTAGGCCAAGTGCAGTACGTCAGTTCTGGGCGAGCGTTCTTTTTTCCTTCGTATGATAAATAGTTGTTTTATAGATAATTGTGTATGTGAATCGGGGCTGTCGTGATGACACCCCCGTTTTCTTTTTATATATCTGCCCATTCCCCCGCACACGTCCGCTTCGCTACCGTGTGCGGGGATAACCATGTGGTATCCCTCCGGGATACAGAAACGCCCATGGCTTGTGAGGAATTCACAGCGCCATGGGCGTTATCTGCAATTATTGTTGCTGACCGGAGTAAATTTCTTCAATTAAAAAATTATACCGTCAGGAATTTTTTTAAAGGTTGCATATGATTCACCTTCAGAATCTTTCTCATACAGGACCATTATACTCTCGTTAATCTCAAGTATGGTGGAGGGCTCTGAATCTATATACAGTTTATCTCCCTTAAGTTTGGTGAGGACACCCATTTCTTCAACATCCCAATTTTCATAGATTGAATTCCATGCTAAGAGACCAAACGTAAAATAAAATGTATTTGGATCTTCATCAGTTCTAAAATTCCTTGTAAATACAAGAGCCTGTGCAAAGTCAGCATCATGCCCTACCGGAGTCCCGTCTTCTTCTATAGAATAATTTAGGGAAAAATTATACTCCTCCTTTTCAGTAGGATTATCCTCATCATATTGCCATCCTCTTAAATTTATCAAGCACCATGTTCCGGCTACTTTATCAGGGTCAACAGTAACGCTTTCCAGCTCATCCTTATCTGAGCAACTCTGCAATGAAAAGAGCATTGCAAGCATTACCAAAATTCCACATAACTTCTTCATAACTCACTGTTTAGATCAGACTTAGATTATTTGCAACAAAGATAGTGAGAAAAAGTGAATAATAAAAATTTTTGGGGTTATTTGTTTAAATTAACATTTTACATTCCCTAAAAGGCCAATTATGTGCCTAAGTTGACCAATATGGTTAAAAATATTTTGTGTAATTTTGCAGCGTAAAACCTATATAAAAAAGAAAAAACAATAATTCAATCATAAGGAAATGAATACAAAAGCATTAACATTATCAGTATGCGCGGTAACGATAGGGCTTACCGGATTACTGAGTTCGTGCGGAAAAAAAGAGAGTGCTCCGATGGGAGCCGCATCCGCCCCGCAGCTGTCAGTTATTACAGTGGAACCGACCGATGCAGAGTTCCAGAGCAGTTTTCCCGCCACCCTCAAGGGTAAGACAGATATTGATATCCGCCCTCAGGTAACGGGCTTTATCACAGCAGTACATGTTGATGAGGGTCAGCGCGTACACCGCGGTCAGCCTCTTTTCACCATTGACCAGGTTCAGTTCCAGGCCGCCGTTGACCAGGCAGAGGCAAATCTGAACAGCGCCCGCAGCGCCGTTTCCACCGCTGAGATCACAGAGCAGAACAAGCGTCATCTTCTTGACCGCAATATCATAAGCCAGAGTGAATGGCAGCTTGCCGCCAATCAACTTGCGCAGGCCCGTGCAGCACAGGCACAGGCAGAAGCTGCACTGGTTCAGGCCCGTAAGAATCTTTCATATACAGTGGTTACGGCTCCTCATGACGGAGTGGTGGGCGTGATACCCAACCGTGAAGGCTCCCTTGCCTCTCCATCAAGCGTTCAGCCGCTGACCACCATCAGTGATAATTCCGAGGTTTACGCATACTTCTCACTGACAGAACGTGATATTCTGGAGCTTACCCAGGACGGGCAGACCAGCATAGAGGCCGCCATTGCGGCCATGCCTCAGGTACAGCTTCAGCTGGCCGACGGCAGCATCTATCCCATCTCCGGCCGAGTGGCCACTCTGTCAGGTGTGATAGACAACAGCACCGGCGCCGCCAGCGCACGCGCACTGTTTGAGAATCCCGGCGGCAGACTGCGCAGCGGTAACACTGCCCAGGTGCTGATGCCCCGCACCACCGCGGGCGCACTTACCATTCCCCAGCGCGCCACTTACGAGCTTCAGGATCTCCGTTATGTTTATGTTCTGAACGACTCCAATATCACAGAGAGCCGTCAGATTACAGTGAGCCCCTTCAGTGACGGCCAGACCTTTGTTGTCACCTCAGGCCTCAACCCCGGTGACCGCGTTGTAACCGAAGGTATCGGTACAATAGTACGCGCGGGCATGCCCGTTCAGCCCAAAACTGCTGAATAATTAGAATCCATTACCACAAGAAAGAGATGAAACTTGATACATTTATAAACCGGCCGGTGCTTTCCACGGTGATTTCAATCTTCATCGTGCTGCTGGGTATAATAGGCCTAGCCTCACTGCCAATCACCCAGTATCCTGATATAGCGCCTCCAACAATTTCGGTTACAACCACTTATAACGGAGCAAATGCCGCGGCTGTGCTGAATTCCGTAATTGCCCCTCTTGAAGAAAGCATCAACGGTGCTGAGGGTATGACATACATGGAATCCACCGCCACCAACACCGGCAGCGCCACCATCAACGTATATTTCAAGCAGGGATTTGACCCGAACATGGCAGCCGTTGACGTGCAGAACCGCGTGAGCGCTGCGGCCAACCTGCTTCCTGCCGAGGTTAACCAGGTGGGCGTTCAGACACGTAAGCGTCAGACTTCAATGCTGATGGGTGTTGCCCTGGTTGATACGGCAAACCAGTACACTCCTGCCTTTATTGATAACTACATGAAGATCAACATCATCCCTGAAATCCAGCGTGTGCAGGGTGTGGGTGATGTTCTGGCCTTCGGTGCAGAATATTCAATGCGCATATGGCTCAAGCCAGAGGTTATGGCTCAGTACCACCTGATGCCCACGGATATCTCCGCAGCCCTGGCAGAGCAGAATATCGAGGCTGCCCCCGGTGCATTCGGAGAACAGGGTGACCAGTCCTTCCAGTATATCATGCGTTACCGCGGACGTCTGACCACGCCGGATGAGTTCGGTGATATTGTGGTGCGTACCGGTGCGAACGGTGAGGTGCTGTACCTGAAGGATGTGGCAGATATTGAACTGGGACGTGTTACTTACGGCTTCAGCAATAAATCAAACGGAGACCTGTCCACCATGGCCATTGTGTTCCAGACTCCCGGCTCCAACGCCACCCAGATTATCAACAATGTGCTGAAACTTCTGGAAAAAATCAAGCCTACCCTCCCCCAGGGCACAGTGCTTGAGGTGCCGATGAACAACAATGACTTCCTGTACGCATCCATCAACACAGTTATCCACACCCTGATAGAGGCATTTATCCTGGTGTTCTTTGTGGTATATGTGTTCCTGGGCGACTTCCGCAGTACACTGATTCCGGCCATAGCCATTCCGGTTGCCCTAATCGGTACATTCTTTGTGATGAACCTGATTGGGTTCTCCATCAACCTTATCACACTTTCGGCCCTTGTGCTTGCAATTGCCATTGTGGTGGATGACGCCATAGTGGTGGTTGAGGCAGTGCATGCCAAACTTGACCAGGGATATTCCAGTGCACGGCGCGCTTCCATAGACGCCATGAATGAGATTGCGGGTGCGCTGATTTCCATCACACTGGTAATGATGCTTGTGTTCATCCCCGTATCATTCATGCCCGGAACGGCCGGTGTGTTCTACCGCCAGTTCGGTCTGACCATGGCCATAGCCATTGCCTTCTCAGCCGTTAACGCGCTGACACTGTCACCGGCCCTGTGTGCCCTGTTCCTGAAAGCCCACAAGGCTGACGGCACTCCCATGAGTGCAAAAGAGCGTGTTGGAGCTGCCATGGGTGCCGCTGCCGAGGTTATGGGCAAGAGAGCCAAACGCAAATTCGCCCTTGAGTTACCACCGGTTATCACCTTTATCCTGGTGTGCGCCACAATCGTATTCATGATTCTGGGATGGTTCAATTTCCACAATATCACTCAGAGTGTGATTGCCTGCGTGGTGGCCGTATTGGGAGTGTTGGGTATCTTCGGAGACCGCTTCCACAAGGCGTTTGAGAACGGTTTCAACAAGGTACTCAATCTGTACCACAAGCTTGTCGGCTGGTTTGCACGCCACAAAATCATTTCATTTGCCTCCGTTGCAGCGGCAATTGCCGTACTGGTATGGCTGATGAATGTCACTCCCACCGCCATGGTGCCGAGTGAGGATACCGGTGTGGTCTTTGCCATGATTGACATGCCTGCGGGATCTTCACAGGAACGTACGGAGGAAGTGCTGGAGCAGGTTGACTCCATCTGCGCCACAATCCCGGCCATCAAGTATCATGAGACTATTAACGGTTACTCTTTCCTTGCCGGTCAGGGACCGACATACGGTACCATCATCATCAAGCTGAAGGACTGGTCAGAGCGCAGCAAGAGCGAGAGTGCGGATGCCGTTATCCAGCAGCTGTACGCCATGACCGGTCAGAGCGTTACAGCAGGCCGTGTGATGTTCTTTGCACCGCCTATGATTACGGGTTACTCCGCCACCAACGGTTTTGAAATGAAGCTTCAGGACCGTACCGGCGGTGACATCAACCAGTTCTTTGCGGTTGTACAGAACTTCCTGGGCCAGCTGAATGCCTGCCCTGAAATCCAGATGGCATATACCACCTTCAATCCCTCCTTCCCTCAGTACATGATTGATATTGACGCCGCCAAGGCCAAGCAGGCGGGTATCTCCCCGGCTACCCTGCTCCAGACCCTCCAGGGTTATTATGGCGGTATGTATGTGTCCAACTTCAACAGATTCGGTAAGATTTACCGTGTGATGATGCAGGCATCTCCGGAGGCACGTGTAAGCCCGGAGACACTGAACAATATCAAGGTGCGCAATGGTTCCGAGATGGCTCCCATCTCCAATTTCATCAGCCTCAGACGAGTTTACGGACCTGACCTGATGAACCGCTTCAATATGTTCACCTCAATCAGTGTAACCGGACAGCCTGCCACAGGATACTCCACCGGTGACGCCATTGCCGCCATTGAGCGCACGGCAGCCAATCTGCCTCAGGGTTACAGCTTTGAGTATGCGGGCATGACGCGTGAGGAAGCCGGCAACAGCGGTTCATCCGGCACTGCCATGATCTTTGGACTGTGTCTGCTCTTTGTTTACCTGCTTCTTTCAGCCCAGTATGAAAGTTACATGCTGCCCTTTGCGGTTATTCTTTCCATACCTTTCGGCCTGGCAGGCTCCTTTATATTTGCCTCAATCTTTGACATATCCAATAACATTTACCTGCAGATTGCGCTCATCATGCTTATCGGCTTGCTGGCCAAGAACGCCATTCTCATAGTGGAATTTGCCCTTGAGCGCCGTCATACCGGCATGAGCATAGTCAATGCGGCCATAGCGGGAGCACAGGCACGACTGCGCCCCATCCTGATGACCTCACTGGCCCTGATCATCGGTCTGCTGCCCATGATGTTTGCACACGGTGTAGGCGCCAACGGTAACCGAAGCCTCGGTGCCGGTTCCGTGGGCGGTATGCTTATCGGTATGCTCTGTCAGATATTTGTGGTACCGGCCCTGTTTGTGGCTTTCCAGATTCTCCAGGAAAAGATCAAGCCCCTGCGCTGGGAGAAGGAAGAAAAGGACGGAACCATTGAACATGAGATTGAACAGTACGCAAAGTAAAATAATTTCAATTCTATTATGAAGCTTATCAAAAAAGCAAGCCGGGTTGCTGCAGTCATCCTCATGACTGCGGCCCTGGGCAGCTGTAACATATATACCAAGTACCACACACCCACCGATACCCCGCTGACCCAGGCGTACGCGGAGGCACGCAGTGCGGCTCCGGACAGCAACGCATTCGGAAATCTGCTGTGGGAAGATGTCTTTACGGACCCCGTTCTGGTGCAGCTGATCAATACTGCCCTGACCAACAATACTTCACTGCAGAACGCCATGCTCAATGTTGATGTGGCCCGTGCCAACATGCGCGGTGCCCGGATGGCTTATCTGCCCTCCGTGGCTCTGGCTCCCAATGCCGCCCGCGCATCTTATGACGGGCATATGGGTGACTGGACTTATTCAATTCCTGCACAGGTGAGCTGGGAAGTGGATATTTTTGGCAAACTGCTCAACAGCAAGCGCGGTTCTGAAGCAGCGCTGAGACAGACAGAGGCTTACGCCCAGGCTGCCCGTTCTCAGATAATCACTGCCGTTGCCACCACTTATTACTCCATATCCACAGTGAAAGCCCAGCTTGAGCTGAGCCGCAATACCGCCGTGCTGTGGGAACAGACCGTGCAGACCATGTCAGACCTGAAGGAGGCCGGACGCGGTGTGACAGAGGCAGCCGTTGTACAGAGTCGTGCCCAGCATACCAGCATCCTGGCTCAGATCACAGACCTGGAAACACAGCTTGACCAGCTCAACAACACCATGTCACTGCTGCTCAACACCCTGCCACAGGAGTGGAACATACCTTCCAGTGCATCACTGAGTGTGCCTGAGATAATCCGCGCCGGCGTACCCATGTCCGAGCTTGCCGCCCGTCCTGACGTACGCGCAGCGGAGGAGGACCTTGCCCGCGCCTTCTATGCCACCAACAGTGCCCGCGCCGCCTTCTATCCCGGCCTGAGCATTTCATTTGCCGGCGGCTTCACCAACCTGCTTGGAAGCTTTATCCAGAATCCCGGAGTGTGGTTCTATCAGCTTGCCGGCAGCCTGACGGCTCCGCTGTTTGCCCGCGGACAGAACATTGCCCGTCTGCAGGCATCCAAGGCTCAGCAGCAGCAGGCTCTGAACAGCTTCCGTTATACACTTCTGAACGCTGCCTCAGAGGTCAGCGATGCCATGACAGTGTACAATAACAGCACCATCAAGTCAGGACTCCTTGAAAGCCAGGTGCATGACCTCAATCTGTCAGTTGAGTACACCCAGGCACTGTTGATGTACTCAACCGGAAGCACCAATTACCTTGAGGTGCTCACCGCGCAGCAGAACCTGCTGGGCGCCCAGATGAGTCAGCTCAATACAGAATTTGCACGCGCACGCGCAATCATCAACCTTTACCAGGCCCTCGGCGGCGGACGTTAAATTAAACCCGAATCCAATATCATGATAAGTCCAAACGCACATGTAGATCCGTCCGCCCGCATCGGAAAGGACGTTACCATCCATCCATTTGCTTTCATAGACGCTGACACCGTAATCGGTGACGGATGTGAAATTATGCCTTATGCCTCCGTGATGAGAGGTACCACCTTGGGACGTAATGTGAAAGTCTATCAGTGTGCCACAGTAGGCGCCGACCCCCAGGATTTCCGCTGGCAGGGTACGCCCTCTTTCTGCACCATTGGAGACAACACCGTTATCCGTGAACAGGTTATCATCAACCGCGGCTTCAGCTCAGAAACCGGTACTTACATCGGTCCGGACAGCTTTGTGATGGCGAACAGTCATATTGGCCATGACTCTTATATCCAGGGAAAATGTGTACTGGGTAACAATGTCCTCATTGCCGGTGATGTTCGCATTGAAGAAGGTACCATCTTGAGTTCCAATGCCATAGTACATGAGAACAGCCGCATAGGCCGTTACGTTCTGATCAAGGGCGGTACACGCCTGAGCTCAAACGTACCTCCCTTTGTAATCATGGCTCATAATCCCGTAAGCTTCTACGGTGTAAATGCTTACGTGATGCAGAAACATGCGGGCTTCTCAGAGGCCACCGTGGATGACATCACCAAGGCTTACCGTCATGTCTACCAGACTCCTACATCCGTGTTCAATGCCCTCAAACGCATTGAGGCAGACATAGACCCGAGCCCGGAGCGCGATGAAATTCTTGATTTTATCCGTGACAGTAATCTCCGCATCGCCGCCCACCGTTCGGATTTAGACTAAGCTCACAACCCATTCCCTACAAAGCCCCGTCACCTCATGTGGCGGGGTTTTCATTTAATATAAAAATGTGAGCGAGGTAAATGCGGAGGGGATGTAATAAATGGAGGGAGAATGCGTTATATGTGTATATGCTTCCTGACGGGAGCGCAAATGAATGGAAAAGGTAAGTCCGAGATATATCAAATACCTGATTTACACTGTGATGGCTCTGATGGTCATTACAGTTTCCGTGCGTACCTATGCCCAGTACCGTCCCACGGGTATTACGCCTCCGGCTCCTGCGGGCTATCCCGCGCCGGTACCTCCGCGTGATTCCTTGGGTCTTCCCCTGCCTATTCCGCCCACTGTTCCGACTAATTATCAGGAACTTATGGAGGCCGAACTGGCATATGACCTTGCCACTCCGGGAAATATCAAGACTGAGGCTGAATTTGACCCAGCTACGGGGATGTATGTGGTGCATGTGCGTCTCGGAGACCGTGACATCTCTGTTCCTTTTCTGCTGACAGCCAGTCAGTACGAGGCATGGCAGCGGCGCCGCAGCATGCAGCGTTATTACCGTGAGCGCAATATGGAGCTGGTTCAGGGTAATGAGAGGCAGCCTTTTAATGTGTTTGATATGAATTTTGCCCTGGGACCGCTGGAAAAGATATTCGGTCCCGGTGGAGTTGGACTGCGCACCCAGGGTTCCGTGCAGGTTTCAATGGGTATCAAGAGCAATAAGACAGATAACCCGGCACTGAGCCTGAGCGCCCGGCGCAAGACATACTTTGACTTTGACCAGAAAATCCAGGCCACCATCAACGCCACCGTGGGAGACCGCATGCGGTTCAACATGACCTACAATACTGATGCGACCTTTGATTTTGACTCAAAGAATCTTAAGCTGGCGTATGAGGGCCGGGAGGATGATATTGTCAAGAACATTGAGGCGGGTAATGTGAGCATGACCACCGGTTCCAGTCTTATCCGCGGAGCGTCAGCCCTTTTCGGTATCAAGGCTCAGCTGCAGTTCGGACGCCTGACAGCCACAGCTCTTGTTTCCCAGCAGAATTCCGAGAGCCGCAGTGTCAATACCCGCGGAGGCGCCCAGACCACTGACTTCAGCATTAATGTTGATGAGTATGACCAGAACCGTCATTACTTCCTCTCCCAGTACTTTTACGAGAATTATGATAATTTTGCCGCCCGGCTGCCTTTTGTTGCATCCGGAGTGCAGATAACACGTATTGAAGTCTGGGTTACAAATAAAAGCGGACGTTACGAGCAGAGCCGTAACCTGGTGGCATTCCAGGACCTGGGCGAGACCACAAACCTGGGCAACAATTACTGGATACCGAATCCCCAGTATCCCAACCCCTGCAACGCATCCAATAACCTGCTGCAGACCATCAAGGATGAATACCCCGGAGCCCGCAATATAAATGATGTCACCCAGGTACTTGCGCCGCTTGCCGCCTACGGGATAGACGGCGGACGGGATTATGAGAAGGTGGAGAGTGCCCGTCTTCTTTCCTCAAGCGAGTACACTTTCAACCCCACCCTGGGTTATATCTCAGTGCGGAGCGCCCTGAACGCTGATGAGGTGCTGGCTGTGGCATTTGAATATACATACCGCGGTCAGGTTTACCAGGTGGGCGAATTCAGCGGTGACGTAACCTCCACCAGCCAGTGTCTTTATGTAAAGATGCTTAAGGGAACCACGGTTTCCCCCTCACTGCCCATGTGGAAACTGATGATGAAAAACGTCTATAACCTGGGCGGTTACCAGATACAGAAATCACGCTTCAAACTCAACATCAAATATCTGTCAGATACCACGGGCACGGAAATCAATTACCTTCCCATCCCCGGACTGAACAACCAGAGCCTGCTCCAGGTGATGAACCTTGACCGCCTGGACTCCAGCGAGGAAAGCAATCCTGACGGCTTCTTTGACTTCCTGGACGGTTACACCATAATTCCGTCCACCGGTAAGGTAATTTTCCCCGTGGCAGAACCATTCGGCCGCCATCTTGCTTCCAAGATAAACAATCCGGCTCTGGCCGCACAGTACTGTTATCCTGAGCTTTATGACAGCACCCTGGTTGTGGCGCGGCAGTATGCTGACAAGAACAAATTTGTGCTCAAGGGCGAGTATCAGGCCAGTTCCGGCAGTCAGATCAGGCTCAATGCCATGAATGTGCCGCGTGGAAGCGTGGTGGTGATGGCCGGCGGCGTACGCCTGACTGAAAATACTGACTATACTGTGGATTACGCCATGGGTATAGTCACCATCACCAATCAGAGCATCATAGACTCGGGACAGAGTATCAGCGTCACCCTTGAAAACCAGAGCATGTTCAGCACACAGCGGCGTACCCTGCTGGGACTTGACCTGCAGTACAAGGTGAACAAGCGGCTCAATATCGGCGCCACCATCCTGCATTACTCAGAAAAGGCACTGATTGAAAAGGTCAACATTGGAGATGAAACTGTATCCAACTCCATGTTCGGCATGAACATGAGTTATAACGGTGAGTTCATGTGGCTTACCAACCTGTTTAACCACATCCCCACCGTCAACGCCACCGCTCCGTCCCGCCTGACATTCACAGCCGAGGCTGCCCGTCTGCAGCCGCATGCACAGAAGAGCGGCACCAATAAGGGGTCATCATACATTGATGACTTTGAAAACACCCAGACCGGAATAGACCTCCGCTCCCCGTACTCCTGGTTCCTGGCCTCCACTCCGTACGAGAGCGGCCCCAACGCCCTTTTCCCCGAGGCAGCGCTGAGCAATAATGTTGATTACGGCAAGAACCGCGCCCTGATAAACTGGTACTTCATTGACCGCCTGTTCACACAGCGCAATTCCTCCATGTGTCCGGGTTATATCAAGAGCGACCTCAAGCAGCTCTCCAATCCCTATGTCCGTGAGGTGACCAGCCAGGAGATTTTCCCCGGCCGAGAAATCGGTTACGGAGAGACCCCTTACATCCAGACCCTCAACCTGTCCTTCTATCCTGATGAACGCGGTCCTTACAATCTTGACGCGGTCAATATTGATGATGAAGGACGCCTGCTCAATCCGGAGCGCCGCTGGGGCGGTATCATGCGCCGGCTTGACAATACAAATTTTGAGCAGAGCAATATCGAGTATATCCAGTTCTGGCTCCTCAATCCCTTCCTGGATCCTGAAAATCCCAATTATGAGGGTGGAGACCTGTATTTCAACCTGGGTGAAATCAGTGAGGACATACTTAAGGACGGCCTGAAAAGTTACGAAAACGGTATTCCTTACGATGGAAACGACCAGTATCTGACAGAAACTGAATGGGGCCGCGTGTCACGTCAGAATTCACTCACATACTCATTTGACAATGCAACAGGAGCACGCGTGGCACAGGACGTGGGTCTTGACGGACTGCCCAATGCGGATGAGTACATCTTCCCGTCCTACTCCAATTACCTGAACGCACTGCGGGGGCGCCTCTCTCCCACTGCCGTGGCAGCGATGGAGGCAGACGAGTTCTCACCCCTGAATGACCCGGCCGGTGACAATTACCATTTTTACCGCGGATATGATTATGATGAGCAGCGCCTGGGTATTCTGGAACGCTACAAACGTTACAACGGCGTTGAGGGCAACAGCCTTTCACCTGAGGATGCACCGGACCCGCTGTATCAGAGCAGCCGCGCAACCCCTGATGTGGAGGATATCAATCAGGACAATACCCTGAATGAATATGAGCGTTACTTCCAGTACCGTGTATCAATCCGTCCGGAGGATCTGGTGGTGGGACGTAACTATATCACAGACAAGCAGACCAAGCTTGTCTCCACCCGCGACGGCGAGCCGCTGGAAGTTGAATGGTATCAGTTCAAGATACCCCTGCAGGATTATGAGCGCATTGTGGGCTCAATTTCAGACTTCAGCACCATCCGCTTTGCCCGCATGTTCATGACGGGATTCAAGAAAACCACACACCTGCGTTTTGCCACACTTGAACTGGTGCGCGGAGAATGGCGTACTTATGATTTCAACCTCAATACCCGCGGCGATGCACCTGCCGAGGGAGAGCTTGACGTGTCTGTGGTCAACATTGAAGAGAATGCCACCCGTGAGCCCGTCAATTATGTACTTCCTCCCGGAGTGACACGTATCACAGACCCGGGCCAGAGCCAGATTACCCAGCTGAATGAACAGTCCATGTCACTGAAGGTAACGGGCCTCAATGCCGGAGATGCGCGTGCTGTTTACCGTAATACCCAGCTTGACCTGAGAAATTACAAGCGCCTCCAGATGTGGGTACACGCAGAGGCACTCATTGACAATCCCACCGGACTGCGTTCAGGACAGTTGTCAATTTTTGTCCGCTTAGGCTCCGACGTGAAGGCCAACTTCTATGAATATGAAATACCACTGGAGCTGACACCGCCCGGAAGCTATAACCTCTATCTTGATTCCGACAAGCGAATTGTATGGCCTATAGGCAACTACCTCAACTTTGACCTTCAGGCGCTTGTAGACCTCAAGCAGGAGCGTAACCGTGCGCGCCGTCAGGAACAGAGCGGCGTGGGATTCGGCACACTCTTTACCGGCCGAGACCCGGACAATGAGCGTAACCGTATGGCTGTGATGGGCAATCCCTCACTGAGCGACGTGCGCGTAATCCTCATAGGCGTGCGCAACAACAGCGCCACCACACAGGACGGTATTGTCTGGGTAAACGAGCTCAAGATGACAGACTTCAATGAAGCAGGAGGCTGGGCGGCCAAAGCCAACGCCACACTCAATGTCTCAGACCTTGCCACCCTCAATATGGGCGCGCACATGGAGACAGCCGGGTTCGGAGGCGTTGACCAAAGCCTCAATGAGCGCCGCATGGATGATTTCCAGCGCATGAATGTGGCCGTGCAGGCAGACTTGGGCCGCTTCCTCCCGGAGGCAGCCAAGCTCCGCGCACCCATATATTACAGCGTCACCAAGGAAAGAACCACACCCAAATACAATCCCCTGGATCAGGACGTGCTCATGTCTGAAGCCCTGGCCGAGTGCACAACCAAACAGGAGCGTGACTCTGTAAATGCATATGCGGTGGAACGTTCATCCGTTGAGAATTTCTCCATTTCCGGACTGAAGTTTGATGTGACCAGCCGCAATCCCATGCCCTGGGATCCGTCCAACTTCACCATAAACTTCTCTTTCACCCGGCAGAACAAGGTCAACCCCACCACGGAGTATGAAAACACAAATGATTACCGCGGCTCATTGGGGTACAATTACTCCCCGTTCATCAAACCTTTCAAGCCCTTCAATTCCCTGATAAAATCCAACAACAGAAATCTGAGATTCTTCAAGGAGTGGGAACTGCGCTGGCTGCCTAACAACATCTCCTTCCTCACCACCATGAACCGTCATTATTATGAGGAGCAGACGCGTTCAGAAACAGATGTAATGTTCCAGTTACCCGTTTCAGTTAACAAGAACTGGACCTGGGACCGTCAGTTCTCACTGACCTGGAACCTGACCAAGAGCATAACCCTGAACTTCAATTCCAATACCTCCGCCCGCATTGAGGAGACAGTAGGCGCGGTAAACCGCCGCGTTTTCCCGGATGAGTACAGGGAATGGAAAGACACAGTATGGCAGAGCATCAAGTCCTTCGGCACACCCTGGAATTACAATCAGACCCTTACGGCCCAGTACAAGGCACCGTTCTCCAAGATACCGGCAATGGACTGGCTCACAGCCAACACCAGTTATAATTCCACCTACCGCTGGGACCGCGGCGCAACCATTGACGGCATAAAGATGGGTAACTCCATCCAGAACCAGGCCACATGGAACGCTGACGGACGCATCAACTTTGAAAGCATTTACAATAAAGTACCTCTGTTCAAGGAAGTCACCAAGCGATTTGCCAATACCAGGCCCACCACCACAGCACCCAAGCGCGCAAAACGCTTTGAACGCACATTCTCCCTCAATCCGGATACATCCATAAATATCCGGCACAACCTGAGGAACAACAAGGTTAAGGTGACTGCAACCAAAATAGACGGCACACCCGTGCCAGTCCGCTTCCGTGTGCTTGACCAGAATAATATCGAGATCACCACACGCGGCTCTGACAATCTCAAGTTCACGGTTATAGAGGTACTCAAGGATGAACGCTCACTGTGGCGAAATATAGGAGAGTACGCCCTGCGCTTTGTCCTGTCACCGCGCAATATCTCCGTCAGATACAAGAACCAGCGCTCAATGTCACTGCCCCTGTTCAATCCTGAAATAGGAGACATATTCGGTCAGTCAACAGCATACGGCCCCATGAGCCCGGGACTTGACTTTGCATTCGGATTTGCAGGCCGCTCATACATTGACCGTGCAATGGAACGCGGATGGCTCATTACGGATGACGGCCAGACATCACCGGCGGTGCTGAGCCGCGGCAATGACCTCAACATAGAGGCCAACTTTGAACTGTTCAAGGGCTTCAAGGTACAGCTTACATTCAACCGTGCTGATAACCGAAACCAGCAGATTCAGTTCATGTATGCAGATATGCCCACGGCTTACTCAGGCTCATATACCCGCACCCACTGCGCCATCTTTACGTCCCTTAAGAATTCCAAGGCAGACAACGGATACCAGTCAGCAGAGTTTGACCGCTTCCTGCAGTATATTCCCACAGTGCGAGACCGCGTAGAGGCCCAGTACTACGGCCTCCACTACCCCGACTACGGCTTCATGTCAAATCTGGCCCAGGCCGGCATGGCATATGACCCGGCAGTAGGAACGGTTACAGAGACATCATCAGATGTCCTTATACCGGCATTTGTGGCCGCCTATACCAACACCTCCGCTCAGACGCAGACCCTGAACCCCTTCCCGGGAATAAGCGCCATGCTCCCCAACTGGAAGATCACATATGACGGATTCATCAACCTGGGCAATATGCGTAACATCTTCAAGACCTTCACTGTGAACCATGCATACCAGTGCACATACTCCGTGGGATCATACAGCAGTTACCTCAACTGGGTTGCAGCCTCCGGAGACCTCGGCTTCACACTTGACGAGGCCACAGGACTCCCCGTGCCCTCTTCTCCGTTCAATATATCTTCAGTGGCCATAACAGAAAGATTCGCACCGCTTATCGGAGTTAATGTCACACTCAAGAATGAACTGAAGCTCAACGCAGAGTACCGTGACCAGCGCACCCTCACCCTCAACACCTCCGCGGGTCAGGTGGTGGAAGCTACACAGAAAGGTATCACCGTGGGAATGGGTTACAAGATTGTAGGATTCAATACAGTCCTGAAAATGAAGGGTTCCCAGCAGGGCATCAGCAATGACCTCACCCTGAACGGCAACTTCACCTTCTCAAACAATCAGGCACTCATACGCCGCATAGAGGGTAATTACACCCAGCCCACAAGCGGCACCAATACCATCAACTTCAACTTCACAGCAAGTTACGTGCTGTCCAAGGCTCTGACCATGAGTGCTTACTTTGACCACCAGGTCAATAGCCCCATAGTCACCACAAGCTCCTATCCCACCACGAACACAAGTTACGGTATTTCATTCAACCTCAACCTTGCCCGTTAAGGGGCAGGCAGGGGGCCCCGTTAAAACTGGCCGTAAGGAACAGAGAAGGTATCACCCTGGAGCGGGTCTCCGGTACGTATGCCCTTGGAAAGCCAGTTGACACGCCACTGAGAGCGCCCGTGATTGAAGCTGTCAGGCACCTCACGTCCGGTGGCCTTACGCTGGAGATAATCATCACCGATACGGGCAGCAGCATTGATGGCATTCTCAACATCTCCGGGCTCAATTGAACCGAACATCTCATTGTCATTATGCGCCCATACACCTGCGTAATAGTCCGCCTGCAGTTCAAGGCGTACACTGATCTTGTTGGCCTCAGTCTGAGAGAGCTGTGCCATGGCATTATGGGCACGGTCCAAAGTGCCGAGCAGATACTGCACATGATGCCCCACTTCATGGGCAATCACATATGCGTATGTAAAGTCTCCGGAAGCACCGATGTCCTGCTGCATGTTCTTGAAAAAGTCAAGGTCAATGTAAACAGTCTGGTCAGCTGAGCAGTAGAACGGGCCCATCTGAGCAGTGCCACGTCCGCAACCGGTCTGAATTGCTCCATGATAGAGAACCATCTGCGGCGGCTCATATTCACCCCAGCCCTGCTGACGGAACTGCTGGGTCCAAACATCTTCCGTACCTGCCAGCACCTGTGAGGCAAGGACGGCAAGGCGTTCATCTTCCGCATCAGGGGTGTACTGAGTGGTGGTCTGCTCACCTCCAATCTGATTGAGGGCGTTAAAGGCAACATCACTAATATTTCCGCCAGAGAGCAGGGTTATCACAGCCACAATTATCACGCCTACGATACCGCCGCCAACACCGATGGCGCGTCCGGAAATTCCGCGCTTGTCCACCACGTTATTACTCCGTCTTCTCCCGTCAAGTCTCATAATAGTTGAATTTCAATTATTTAAATACAATATACTTTACCGCGGAAAAATCAGCGGGTGTAAGGATTGGAAAGTTTTTCACGACCGATGGACGTGGAACCTTCATGTCCTGACAGTACCCTGGTATCATCAGGGAGGGTATACAGCTGTGTTTTTATGCTGTTAATGAGAGTGTTGAAATCACCCCCGGGGAGGTCAGTGCGACCGATGGCACCCTTAAAAAGAGCATCACCCACAATAACGAATTTTCCAGCCTCACAGTACAGCGCCACACTGCCGGGTGAATGACCGGGAACCTGAAGGACCTTCAGCTCAACATCTCCGGCTTTCAGCGTGTCTCCGGCATGGAGGGGAACATCAATGGAATCCACATTCCGGACGTCCTCAAAACTCATTCCGAACATGCGCGCCTGCTCACGGACGCGTCCGCCCAGAAATGAATCATCCTCAGAAGCAGCCACCGGCGCACCGTACTTGTTGACCACATACGCGTTTCCGATACAGTGGTCAATATGAAGATGAGTATTTACCACCTGACTGACGGTGAGCTGATTCTGCATGATATAATCATCAAATTCCGCCTGCTCACGTGCATTTGTCATTCCGGGATCCACCACAAAGGCCTGCCGGTGCTCAGTGTCCCAGATTACATATGTGTTTATGGCAAAGGGATTGAAAACAAACTGCTTGACTTTTATCATCTTAAACTGATTAAAGAGGAACGTAAATCAGTTCCTTGGTCTGAAAAAATGGTTCTTTAAAAAACTCGCTCACGGGATATGAAATGACCGGACGGTTCACAGCTTTGATTTCCTGTTCCAGGTCACCTCCCTTAAGACAAACAAGTCCGGGTGAATAACGGTTCTCAAGCTCAGAGGATTTTACCACATTCCGCGCAGCAATTTTGACAAGAGGCTCCAGTGCCATAACCGCACGGCTCACCACATAATCATAACGGTCATGGCACTCCCCTGCATCACCGTGCTGGAAAGTGACATTGGTCAGCCCGAGCTCCTGTGCCACATTACGGGCCACCAGTATTTTCTTGGCAATTCTGTCAATGAGGTGGAAGCGGCACTGAGGGTACATCACCGCCAGGGGTATACCGGGGAATCCGCCTCCACAGCCCAGGTCCATGAGTTTTGTCCCGGATGCCAGCGGACCCAGGAAGGCTGCAATCACCAGGGAATGAAGTATATGGTTGGTGAAGATATTGTCAATATCCTTGCGTGAGATAACATTAATCTTTGAGTTCCAGTCAGCGTACAGCTCAGGCATGCGCGCAAACTGTTCCTGCTGTTTCTGAGACAGATCCGGGAAATAGCTCAGTAATGTGTTTATGTTTTCCATAATTTTTTCAACCAATTATGGCCGCTTTATGTTTTAATTTCAGTTATTATTTTTAATTTTGCTGCAAAGTTAAGATTTTGCACTGACTTTTAAAACCCGTAAGATAAAAATACATAAAGCACAATGATACAGATTGGAAAATACCAGGAACTTGAAATCAGCCGCCGTACAGACAACGGTCTTTACCTGCGGGAGCCCGGGACAGAAAGCCCTGAGGTACTGCTCCCTAACCGATATATAGCAGATGAACATACAGTTGGCGGCACAGTAAAGGTGTTCGTTTACAAGGACAGCGAGGACAGACCTGTGGCCACCACGGAGCACCCCTTTGTCACCGTGGGAGAATTTGCTTTCCTGGAGGTTTCAGGAGTCAATGCCGTTGGAGCCTTTCTGGACTGGGGCCTTCCCAAGGATATACTCTGCCCTTACAGCGAGCAGAAAGTGAAGATGCGCCGCGGCGGAATTTACCTGGTATATGTGTATCTTGATTCAGCCACCGGGCGTGTTGTGGCATCTTCCAGAATTGAAAAGTTCCTGGGGAATGCATTCCCTGATTACCGTGTTGGCCAGCAGGTACAGGCGCTTGTATATGAGCATACTGAAATCGGTTACCGGGTAATTGTGGATAATCTCCACCGCGGGATGATATATTCCAATGAGCTTTACAGCCCAATTGAACTTGAAATGACCCTGCCGGCTTATGTAAAACAGGTACGTGAGGACGGAAAGATTGACCTGAGTGTCAATCCTCCGGCACGGCAGAGAACGGAGACCCTGGCTGTCAAAATAATAGACTATCTGAGCCACGGCGGAAAAACTCCGGTGGGAGATAAAAGCGCTCCGGAACTGATAAACCAGTTGTTCAGCTGCAGTAAAAAGGACTTCAAGCAGGCAGTGGGACATCTGTACAAGGACAAGAAAATTGTCATCACCCCGGAGGGATTTATCAAGTTAAATAGATAAATTTCAGATATTTACACTCAACATAATTGAACAGCCCGCAGTGTGTTATATATGCGGGCTGTTCTTTTATTTGGTTGTCTGCATTTTTTTTACCAATTTTGCATTTTGAAACGTATATAAAAAGCAACAAGATACGCAGAAAAAATGCAACTTACTGCACAGATAATAGCCCGGCACCTGGGCGGCGAAGTGGTTGGTGATCCAAACGCTGCGGTTTCCGATTTTGCCAAAATTGAGGAAGCCACACCGGGAACGCTGACCTTTCTGGCCAATCCCAAGTACCATCACCATATATACAGCACCGGAGCCAGCGTGGTGCTGGTGCGCCGTGACTTTACTGCTGAAGCAGGAAAGACAGTCACCGCCACCCTGATTAAAGTAGATGATCCTTACACAGCCCTTGCAGCTCTTCTGCAGCTGGCATCCCAGATGCTCAAGCCCCAGCCCAAAGGAATTGAACAGCCCAGCCACATTGCAGATGATGTAAAGGTACCGGAGGACGCATATATAGGCGCTTTCTCATACATTGCCCCGGGCGTGATACTGGGAAAGAACGTAAAGATCTATCCCGGCGCATACATTGGCCATAATGTACAGATAGGGGATGACACCACGGTCTATGCGGGTGCCAAAATCTATTACGGATGCCGCATTGGCGCACGCTGTGTCATACATGCAGGTGCGGTTATAGGAGCTGACGGTTTTGGATTTGCTCCGGATGCCGCCGGTGTATATCACAAAATCGAGCAGTTGGGAATTGTATGTATAGAGGATGATGTGGAAATAGGTGCCAATACCACAGTTGACCGTTCCACCATGGGTTACACCCTGATATCCCGCGGCTCCAAGATTGACAACCTGGTTCAGATTGCCCATAACGTACAGGTGGGAGAGGATACTGTCATAGCCGCTCAGGTTGGAGTGGCGGGCAGTTCCCGCATTGGGTCACACTGCATGATAGGCGGTCAGGTGGGTATTGCCGGACACATTTCAGTTGGTGACAACGTGCAGATAGGCGCGCAGAGCGGTATTCCCAATAATGTTGCCTCCGGCAGCAGAATAATGGGTTACCCTGCAGTGCCTGCCACAGTATTTGCCCGCACGGCGGTTTATCAGAAACGTCTGCCGGATTTGTTTGCAGCCGTTGAAAAACTTCTCAAAAACTCAGAAAATAAATAACAACAAATAATCTCCTTTCCATCTCACAGATATGAAGCAAGTAACACTCAAAGGCAGCTTCAGCCTCTCAGGCAAAGGCCTCCATACCGGCGGTAACATAAAAGCCACATTCAACCCCGCTCCGGACAATCACGGATATAAGATTCAGAGAACTGACCTTGAGGGCCAGCCCATTGTAGACGCCCTGGCAGAAAATGTTGTTTCCACCCAGCGCGGCACCGTAATAGGGAAAGGTGATGTAACCATCAGCACAATCGAGCACGCCATGGCAGCCCTTTATGCCAGCGGCGTTGACAACTGTCTGATACAGGTAGACGGTCCGGAGATACCCATTCTTGACGGCAGCGCGGCTCCCTTCCTGGCAGCCATCAATGAAGTTGGTCTTGTTGAACAGGATCAGGACAAGGATTTCTATTATGTAAAGCATAAGGTGGAGGTGGTAGATTCCACCGGCTCCAAGCTCATGCTCCTTCCTGACGAGCAGTTCAGCGTTGATGTCAAGATAGACTTTGATTCTCCCGTACTGGCAAACCAGTACGCCACCATGGATAATGTGGCTGAATTCAAGGAAGAAATTGCAGGTGCACGTACATTTGTCTTCCTGCGTGAGGTGGAGCCCCTCCTCGAGGCCGGCCTCATCAAGGGCGGCGACCTGGAAAATGCCATTGTAATATATGACACACCCATGAGTCAGGAGCAGCTTGACAACATTGCTGCCAAGCTGGATGTTCCCACACACAGCGCTGAAGAGTTCGGACTTATCAACACCGCTCCCCTGCGCTGGACAAACGAGCCTGCCCGCCACAAACTGATGGACCTCATCGGCGACATAGCCCTGATAGGCCGTCCGCTCAAGGGCCGCATCATCGCCACCCGTCCGGGCCACACCATCAATACCCAGCTGGCCAAGGATCTGCGCTCAGACATCAAGCGTCAGGAAGTTCAGGCACCCGTGTATGACCCCAATGCCACTCCCCTGCTTGACAACAACCAGATCCGTCACCTCCTCCCCCACCGTTATCCCTTCCTGCTTGTGGATAAGGTGATTGACAAGACAGAGAACTATATTGTGGGTGTAAAGAACGTTACCACCAACGAGCCTTTCTTCCAGGGACATTTCCCTCAGGAGCCCGTCATGCCCGGCGTGCTGCTGGTGGAGGCAATGGCCCAGACCGGCGGCCTGCTGGTACTGAGTGTTGTTGAAGAACCGGAACGTTACTCCACATACTTCATGAAGATTGACAATGTCAAGTTCCGCCAGAAGGTGGTACCCGGAGACACACTTCTTTTCCATGTATCATTCCTCACACCCATGCGCCGCGGTATGGCAGTTATGAAAGGCCGCGCATTTGTGGGCGAGCGCACCGTGTGTGAGTGTGAGTTCATGGCCCAAATCATTAAAAACAAATAAAACAGAAAATGGAACAACCTCTTGCATACGTTCATCCGGATGCCCGCATTGGTGCAAATGTGGAGATAGGACCTTTTACCACCATCCACGGAGACGTGGAAATTGGAGAAGGTACCCGCATATGCAATAATGTCACCATCATGGATGGCGCCCGCATAGGAAAAAACTGTGTAATCTTTCCCGGAGCGGTGATAAGCGCCATCCCCCAGGACCTCAAGTTCAAGGGCGAGGAAACCACCGCTATTATCGGTGACAATACCACCATCCGCGAGTGTGTCACCATCAACCGGGGCACTGCCGCAAAAGGCAAGACAATTGTGGGCAGTCACTGCCTGCTGATGGCTTACTGTCATGTGGCTCATGACTGCGTGGTGGGTGACCATGTCATAATGAGTAACTGCACCCAGATTGGCGGTGAGGTTCAGGTTGATGATTATGCCGTGATAGGCGGCGGCTCACTTATCCACCAGTTCTGTCACATAGGTTCATATGTGATGCTTCAGGGTGGTGCCCTGGTCAACAAGGACATACCTCCCTTTATCATGGCTGCGCGTGAGCCCATATCATATGTGGGAATCAACTCAGTGGGCCTGCGGCGTCACAATTTCAGCAATGAGACCATCCATCATATCCAGGACATTTACCGTTATCTGTATATGATGAACATGAATATCTCAGAGGCTATTGAAAACATTGAAAACGAACTGCCGGACACCCCGGAGCGTGACATCATCCTGGATTTTATCCGGAAGTCAGACCGAGGCATCCTCCGCGGTTATCTCTGATTAATAAAAACATCACAAACATGGCCGGAGGGTCCGTCGCCCGTCTACGCATGAGAGGCGGGAGGAAAGTCCGGGCAACACAGAGCACCATATTTGCTAACGGCAAGCTATCGGTAACGGTAGAGTAATGTGACAGAAAATAACCGCCGCCTAACCCGGCGGCAAGGGTGAAAAGGTGAGGTAAGAGCTCACCGGGCGCTGCAGTAATGTGGTGTGCCGCACATCTTATGGGTTGCAAGGTCAAGTATACCGGCTTTTAAGGGCTGCTCGTCCATTGCCGGGGGGTAGACTGCGCAGATAAATGACGGACAGACGGCGCGTTTCCTCAACGGATAATACGCCGAGCTACAGAACCCGGCTTATACTCCGGCCATGTTTTTTATATCATACTTATATGGCAGAAAAAGACACCTGGGTAACCGTACCCACCACAGATGATAACGGCCAGACAATAATTGTAACCGGCCGTACTGATGTATCCAAGTTCCGGGAAAAGTCCCGGTACAGTATCCGTGTAGAAATTACTCTGCCATACACCCCCGGGGGTCCGCTCGGTTTTCCTGATGACAGCACGGCTGAGGTCCTGGAGAAAATAACTGAAGCGTTCCAGGCTGAGCTCAAGGGCAAGACCACCGCCATCCTCACAGGAATTTATACCGGCGCTTCAGAACGTAACTGGGTGTTCTATACCTTCAGCACGGAGAGTTTCAACGGTTTCCTCAACCGGGCACTTGCTCCGTTTGAGCAGCTTCCTCTTCAGATTTATGCGGAGAATGACCCTGACTGGGCAGAATATGATGAGATGCGCGCCATCACTGCGGATGCCGTGAGCGAATAATTATTTGCTTTTTCAGATAAAAAAGATTAAATTTGCAGAACTGAACATTTTATTTCTTTGAGATGAAGAAACGTATATTAGAATACTTGGCACATTCAGCCCCGGTAAGGCATTTTATAGACAAGCCGTCTCCGCGTTGGCTCGTGTACCTGGCTGATGTGCTGATATTTGCATTCAGCTGTCTGTGCACCATATCCTTTGACCCCCATTCCTCAGCACTTGGAGGGGTATTGGGAACGCAATGGATGCACGGACTTCTTCAGTTCAGTATTTATTCACTTTTGGCACTGATTTTGGGTACCAGCCGTTATATTGTACGCCTGTCCGTGATAGAGGATACGTATAAACTGGTCCTGCTTGTGGTAACGGCCTCACTGATAATGGCGGGCTGTTCCATTGTTTCCCTGGCACTGTTCGGTTACGCTTACTTCAACTTCTGGAGCATTTTTGTCACGGCCGTTATTGCGTTCTCCCTTATGCTTATCATGCGCCTGAGTGTCAAGTATCTGTATGTATCAGTTGCAGGAGCCACCATCAATAAGGAACGTGTGATTGTTTTGGGTTCAGGCATCAACTCATTCTATCTTGCCACAGCACTCAAGACAGAGTATGAAGGCCACTTCAACCCTGTTGCCCTTCTGAGCCTCACCCCCAACCGCGCAGATACCACAGTGAGCAATCTGCCCGTAATACCCTACAACCCGGAGACGGTGAGCAAGGTTTTCAATAAATATAACTGCTCTACCCTGATATTCCTGTCCACTCAGATGGAACTGATGCGCAGCGGTGTGGCTGACATATTCCTGAAAAATCACATCAAGCTACTGATGCTCAACCAGGTGGAGGAATTTGACATGAACAGCAAGTCCATGCCCAATATCTCCACACACGTCAAGAATATAAGAATTGAGGACCTGCTGGGCCGCGAGACCATCAAGACAGATGCCTCACACGTGCGTACGGTGCTGAAAGATCAGACCGTTATGGTTACCGGAGCTGCCGGCTCCATCGGCAGTGAGATTGTAAGGCAGGTTGCTGCCATGGGTGCCAAGGATATTGTCCTTGTTGACCAGGCTGAGACCCCCATGCATGAGATGCAGCTGCTGATGGAGGAAAAATTCCCCGGTATCAAAATCCATCTCTTTATCGGTGACATCTCAAATTACGAGCGCATGGAGCATGCGTTCCAGAAATATATGCCGCGTTATGTTTTCCATGCGGCCGCATATAAGCATGTGCCCATGATGGAGCGCAATCCGTCAGAAGCGGTGCTGACAAATGTTTTCGGCACCAAGAATATTGCAGACCTTTCCGTTAAGTTCGGAGTGGAGAAATTTGTGATGATATCCACAGACAAGGCCGTCAATCCCACCAATGTGATGGGCGCTTCCAAGCGTATTGCCGAAATTTATGTACAGAGTCTTTTCTATCACAACCGTGCCAACCAGGATTCACCCTCCACACAGTTCATCACCACACGATTTGGCAATGTGCTGGGTTCCAACGGGTCTGTGATACCCCTTTTCCGGCGTCAGATTGAACAGGGCGGTCCTGTCACAATCACCCACAAGGATATTATCCGTTACTTCATGACCATTCCGGAGGCCTGCTCCCTGGTGCTTGAAGCCGGAACCATGGGACACGGCGGTGAAATTTATGTATTTGACATGGGTAAGCCAGTCAAGATCATGGATCTGGCCATCCGCATGATTTCCCTTTCCGGCCTCAAGGTTGGTGAAGATATTGAGATTGTTGAAACCGGCCTTCGCCCCGGTGAGAAGCTCTATGAGGAACTACTCAACGAGAAGGAACAGACAATAGCCACACACCATCAGAAAATCATGATTGCCCGCGTGCGTACATATGCATACAAGGACGTATGTGAGCACCTGGAACGTCTCAATGAACTGGTTCACATGGGATCAAGTCACGGCATTGTTGCTGAAATGAAACACATGGTGCCTGAGTTCAAGAGCAAAAATTCACAGTGGATGGCCGTGGATGATGAGGTGGCTCAGGACGGTCACGAAATGAAAGAAACCCCAATAACCATAATTCAAAATGCGTAAATTTTTTATCCTGACGCTGCTTATCTGCAGCCTTGGTGCATCAGCACAGAATCTCCAGAACCTTGTAAACGGCCTGCGTAACCGCGGCACCAACTCCGGTTCAAGCACAGAAAACACAGAGAATACTAACAACGGCGGCGCCCTTGGTGCCCTTGGTGACTTTATCAACAACACCATTGCCAATAACAATTTCTCAGTTGAGGAACTCCAGGGAAAATGGGATTACAGCTCACCTGCCGTAAGTTTTGAAAGCGCAAACGTGCTTCAGGGCCTGGGCGGAACAGCTGCCGCCACTGCCCTTGAAGGTCAGCTGGAGCCTTACTACACCCGCCTGGGTTTCAACCACAGTTCACTTGAAGTGGATTCACTGAATAACTTCACACTCAAGCTGGGTGCAATCCAGCTCAAGGGTAAGGTTGAAAAGAGTGAGGATGACAAGCTGGTATTCAACTTCAACGCCTTTAACCGCATCCCCCTGGGAAAAGTTTCAGCCAATGCCAAGAAGGCCGGCAATATGCTCAATATCACCTTTGACGCCACCAAGCTGATTCATATCCTTAACCAGGTGGCAGGTCGTGTGAACATCGGCACACTCAATACCGTCACCAGCCTGCTCAACAGCTATGATGGTGTTTACATCGGCTTCAAGATGAGACGCCACTGATTTTCAAAAAAGCATAATAAAAGGCAGCACCCGGAACAGAGTGCTGCCTTTTATTATTGACCTAAATTCAGTTAACGGCAGGCGAAATTACGGGTTGAAACCATGCCTGAGTAAGCATAGAGACCTTCAGCGGAAACTTCAACAGTGGTGAGACCACCCTGACCGTCAGGAAGTGATACATGGGTGTCATCCACAAACTGGAACAGAAGTTCAGACTGGCCGTTGGCTTCAACACTCCAGCTGAGGTCTTCCTCATTAAACTGGAGGCGGCTTTTTTCACCGGTTGAGATGTTGGTGATTTCATAACCGGTATTGTCCTGGGAGATACGGTAACGGTACCCGTCACTGCCCTCCACCTCACGGTCGGCCTGAGCCACCATGGGATTACGTCCGCTCCAGAATTCAACGCTGTTGAGGACCAGAATGTCAGCCACTCCGCAGACTTCGTACACAGGGAGTACCCAGAAGCAGAAGAATACCAGTTCATTGAGGAACTTGTTGCCCACATGGCGGTTCCATGAGAGCAGTCTGTTGGTCAGTGAGAAGCTGCCTATGCATGAGGGGGTTACAATCATGGAGGCGCACAGTACTGATGCCACTACTGCTGTTAAAATTTTTTTCTTCATAGGATAATGATTGGTTAATATTGATGTTATTTTTGAGATTCAAGATTCTCAGGCCTGTATGTGCCTGCGGGCCTGCTCATAGAAATCCGTGATACGTTCCACATATGCCACAGTCTCGCTGCCGCGGGAATAACCGTATCTTACCACAGGATCATTATAGTACTTAGGGTTCATCTTCCAGAGCATGGCCTTGCTGACATTGTCATCCCATTTCTGAGGGTCAAGCCCGTACTTCTCAGCCAGACGGATGGCATCATAAACATGGGCAATTCCGGCGTTATAAGCCGCCATGACAAACTTGATACGTTCAGCGTCATTGGGCACAAGGTCAACAAGATAACTGTCAAGATCAGTAATCAGCCTTGAAGCCACGCGCACTGAAGTCTCCGGGTTATTAAGCTGATTTACAGGGGTGCGGTATCCGCGAGCGGTGCTGGGCATAATCTGCATGAGGCCACGGGCACCCACCCATGAACGTGCGTTGGGGCGGAAGCGGCTTTCCACAAACGCCTGTGCCGCCATCAGACGCCAGTCCCAGCCGATTCCGGGGGCGTACTGACGGAAGATATTGTCATACTGTGAGATATATCCTTTTGAGAAATCAAAGGATGTTGTGGGGGTGAACTTGGTCTGTTCATAATACTGCTTGAGCAGATCCTTGTTGAGTTCCTCAGGCTGGGTCTGAGCAAACCAGGCATTGATTGAATCAGCCAGCCAGGCTTTGTCCGGAGCCACAGCCCAGGCAGAGCGCTGGGGGAAGGAGACTTCCACTTCAGTATTCAGGCCGGGGAAATAAGTTGCGTTCAGGCGTGCAATGTCACTGTCAACAATTGTCAGAGGTATCTCACCCTGGGAGACCTTGGCAATCAAATCCTCAGTCAGGATGGTGTCACCTCCGTATTCAATTATATTGATACCTCCTCCGAGCTCATTATTGAGGTTCTGAAGCCGGCGCAGGTACTTGCTGTCAGCCTCAACATATACATCACGCCCCACCAGCTGAGTCACGTCAGTTATCTGTGGAGCACCCTGCACCATGGGCTGAACAAGGACCTGAGTGGTATAATTTTCAGGGCCGCAAGGGAGTACGTAATTACGGTAATGAGCCGTGATCGGCACCTCATATGCAATCAGGTCCACCTTTCCGGAATCCAGCATGGCCACGGCTGAACTGAGTGAACGGGCCACCTGAAGATCAAGAACCATTCCTTTCTGACGTGCCAGGGAATCCAGAAGGGTATAATCATAACCCATGGGTTCTCCACGGTAAATGAAGTAAGATGTAGGGCCTGAAAGGGTTACGGCACGCAGTGTGTCAGGGAGAGTTGTCTGCCCGGATGAAGCGGTGTTCTGATGACCGGAGCATGAGCTCAGGGCCATCACTGCTGTCACTGCGCATACAGATATGAGATTAAGGAGCTTGCGGCTTGTCATGGTGCTGTGTTTTATGAGTCAATGTTCATTACAGGCCGCGGCCGGGGTATCAGTAAGAGAAAGTACCGTACGGAGTAACCAGCGTAAGTTGTTTTTTGTCAGCAGCTTCCACACGGCCCACAATCTTGGCTTCCACTCCATAACCAGCGGCTATGTTTATAATCTCCTCCGCAGACTCCGGGCTGCAGTAGAATTCAAAGCGGTGTCCCATGTTGAATACCTTGTACAACTCGGCGGGATCAGCGCCGGAGTTCACACGGATGAGTTCAAACAGCGGGGGGACGCTGAAGAGGTCATCTTTAATAACGTGAACATCACCCACAAAGTTCAAAATCTTGGTCTGAGCTCCGCCGCTGCAGTGAATCATTCCGTGAATGGCTTTGACCCCTAATTTGTCAAGGACAGCCTTTACCACCGGAGCATATGTGCGGGTGGGAGAAAGAACGAGCTTACCGGCATCCACGGGCACTCCCGGCACAGCATCAGTCAGGCCGCAGGAGCCGCAGTAAACCAGTTCCTGAGGCAGTTCATTGTCATAAGTCTCAGGGTACTTCCGAGCAACAGTCTTGTTGAATACGTCATGACGGGCTGAGGTGAGGCCGTTACTACCCATACCTCCGTTATACTCTGTTTCATAAGCAGCCTTGCCGTAAGATGCCAGTCCCACAATCACGTCACCGGGACGGATATTGCTGTTATCAACCACACGGTCACGGCGCATGCGGCAGGCCACGGTGCTGTCCACAATAATGGTACGTACCAGGTCACCTACGTCAGCAGTTTCACCGCCGGTGGTGGTTATTCCCACACCCTGTGCGGCAAGTTCATCAACCAATTCCTGAGTGCCTTCAATAATGGCCTTGATAACCTCACCGGGGATGAGGCGTTTATTGCGGCCGATGGTGGATGAGAGCAGGATGCCGTCTGTGGCTCCAACGCACAGCAGATCATCAATATTCATTATCAGGGCATCCTGAGCAATGCCTTTCCAGACAGAGAGGTCACCGGTCTCGCGCCAGTACGCGTATGCCAGGGAGCTCTTGGTACCGGCTCCGTCAGCGTGCATGATATTACAGTATTCCGGATCACCGCCCAGTACATCCGGAATAATCTTACAGAATGCTCCGGGGAAAATTCCTTTATCAATGTTCCTGATGGCTGAGTGCACGTCCTCCTTGGAGGCTGATACACCGCGTTGATCATAACGTCCTGTGCTCATAATGAATAAAGTATGATTGAGATATTATTTCAGGGAAGCGAGTTTACGAGGGTCTCCCACCAGCCAGACAATGTCACCGGGCTGAAAGACCAGATCAGGTTGTGAGTCAATGTGTTCCTCACCCCGGTCTACGGCCACAACCAATGCATCGTAAGTGTCCCGGAGGGCACTGCTGCGTGGAGTCTTGCTCACCAGGGGACTGTCAGGTGAGAGCATTATGCGTGTGAGTGTCACACTGTCAGCATCCGGCTGTGAGTCAGAGGCCGGAAGTTCAGCCTCCAGAACCGGAAGGAGCTTTTCTATCTGTTCATCCGTGCCGATTACGCTCACCACATCCCCGGGGAATATGCGGGTGCGACCATTGGGGATGGGAATGAATGTGTTGTTACGCTGGATACCAACCACATTGACTCCGTATTTTGAGCGGAGGTTGCTATCCATCAGCCTTTCACCAATCATGGGGCAGCCGTCACCCACATGGATGTAAGCCTGGTGGAGGTCATTTACAACCGCGTTCTTCTTACCTGAGCGGCGCAGTTCACGCTCATTCAGGTTATCAATAAACTTGTTTTCAATGCGCTGCATGCTTTCCCTGAGTCTTGCAGAAAAGAAGATGGCCGCAAGGACAAGTACACCGATAACCACCACAACACCTATGCGTGTGGGGTAAACGTAAATTATTATATGACTGACAAATACAAAGGCAATGAACATGCGAATTCCTGTCAGCACCAGACGCGGAAGTTTCCCGGCTTTGTTCAGAGAAGCGCTGTCAGAACTGTCTCCCAGAGGTATCATCAGAGCAATGAGGAAGGGAGACATCACCACAAGTGTAATTATCACCGTGGCCAGGCGGTTCCAGGGTTCAAGCAGGGTCTTTGTCAGCCAGGGCTCCAGATACTGCATTGAAATGATGGTAATTCCAATCAGCACCACGCAGTACAGCAGTGTGCGTCCAATATAACGCTTGATAATGGCACCCCACTGGTTTTTGGCCATAACGGTATTGGTGTCCGTTTCCTTGTGATACCGGTTGAGCAGCCCGAGTACACGCGCGGGCAGATGAGCCTCAAGCCAGTTGCTGAACGGCAGGGACATCTTGATAAAGTAAGGTGTGGTGAAGGTGGTAATCACAGACACTGCCACCACAATGGGGTAAAGTGAAGACTCCAGGACACCCAGACCCATGCCGAGTGTGGCGATAATGAAAGCGAATTCACCAATCTGAGTGAGGGAGAAACCACTCTGTATGGCCACCCTGAGGGTCTGACCCGTGATAAGCATTCCCACAGTACCGAAAATTATCATGCCGACAATCACCACGGCAGACAGCAGCAGGACGGAGGGATAATACTGAGCCAGTACGGCAGGCTGCACCATCATTCCCACAGAGATAAAGAACACAGAGCCAAACAGGTCCTTGACCGGAGCTGTGACGGCTTCAATGCGCTCGGCATAACTTGTACCGGCAAGGATGGAACCCATGACGAATGCACCGAGAGCAAGTGAGAATCCGCAGAAAACGGAGAATACGGCCATGCCCAGGCAAAGTCCCATGGAAACTACAAGCAGGGTTTCCTGATTGAGGAAGCGGCGTATGCGCCCCAGTGCGCTGGGGAGTACATATACTCCCACCAGGAACCAGATAATCAGGAAGAAAACAAGTTTTCCCACACTGAAAAGCAGTTCAGTACCTTCCACACTGTTGTTCATGGCAATGGATGAGAGCACCACCATCATGAGGACGGCAAACAGGTCCTCAACAATGAGGACTGCCAGTACCAGTGAAGCAAACTTTTTCTGCCTTAGGCCCATATCCGTGAAAGCCTTGATGATAATGGTGGTGGATGACATGGACAGCATGCCGCCCAGGAAAAGGCAGTTGATGAAATTGAAGCTGAGCATCCTGCCCACCAGGAATCCGGCGCACATCATGCCGGCAATGACGGTCAGGGCCGTAACCACAGCCGAGCCACCGGAGCGTACCAACTTCTTGAAACTGAATTCAAGACCCAGGGAAAAGAGAAGGACAATTATACCAATCTGTCCCCAGAAATCAATGTTCTGCTCTGTGGTGACGGATGGAAGATATTCAAAATGAGGACTGGCAAGGAAGCCTGCCACTATGTAACCTAATACAACCGGTTGTTTTATCCACTTGAAAACCACGGTCACCACCGCTCCGAGCAGGAGGATGAAGGCCAGGTCTGTAATAAGTCCTTCTATATTCATTTATTGGTCAGATACTTAATTGATTTGCCAAGGTAATGGCCTTGGTTGGATAAAGCTTTTCAAACTCATTGAAGAGCTTGATGTAAGATGTATTTTCCCGCACCAGCACCACAAGGTTCAGGCGTGTCTCCTTGATTTCAAAATCATATTCCACATAAAAGCTGTTCAGGTGTATATGATTCTGTTCCAACACTTTTTCATACTCCTTGATATCCTCCAGGATAACGCCCAACTTGACGCGGATAATGCGGCTCTGCACACCGAGGCTGACCTTGTGCTCAAAGCGTTCCAGCTGGACCAGGATAAAGAGAATCAAAGCACAGGCAGTGATGGAGAGTATATACATTCCCAGGCCGACCGCCATTCCGATGATTGCAACCATCCAGATACCGGCGGCAGTGGTGAGACCGCGGATGGAGCCCTTCATCTGAATGATGGCTCCGGCACCCAGGAAACCTATACCGCTGATAACCTGGGCAGCAATACGGCCGGGGTCACCGTTCTTGAGGCCCATGTATTCCTGGGGAACATAGATGGAAATAATCATTGCCAGAGTGGCACCCATGGCAATGAGGGAGAAAGTGCGCACGCCGGCTGTCTGGCCCTTGCGTTTACGCTCATATCCCACCACGGCGCCGAGCAACATGCTGAGGACGAGCCTGTAAATGGCGCCTTCAGTTGTTATCTCAGCTGAGTTTATATTTCCTATCAGGGTCTCTAACATGGTTTTAACGGAGTTGGAATCCGCGGCTGATCAGGCGGAAGTTGTCAGCAAAAAGCTCAACGGTGTAATCACCGGCCACCAGGGTGGTGTTGACATCATAATAAATTTTGACGCCACCAATTTCCTCGCCTGCAAATTCAACTGTAATCTGAGAAGTATATTCCACGTTACCGTTCTCAAAGGGGAATCGGCGTCCGTCACCCAACACCTCTCCGGTGGGAGAAACAATGCGGGCATAGATAACTTTCTCACCCACAGGGGTGCTGTGGTTTTCATTGATATTGAAGGAAATCTCCAGCTGAGTAACCTTGTTGAGCTTGTTCTCATGCTTACCCTTACGGTTCAAAGCATTGAGCATCAAGCCGGAAACATTGAGTTTTTCCGCCAGAGTCATACGCTCTGTGAGCACCTCGTTGCGGCGGGTTGTTTCATGAACCTGAGATGTAAGCTGTTCATTCTGAGAGCGAATCTCCGCATTCTCATCCCTGAGCTGCTGATTTTCCCGGTTTAGGCGGTCAATCTCCTCCACATAATGCCTCAGCAGAGCGCGTAGGGTATCAATCTCACCGCGCAGCCGTGCAATTTCCGCAGCGCTGCGGCGCTGACTGTCATTAAGTTCCTGCTGCAGACGCTCAATCTGTATGCGGGCGCTCTCGTACTGGTCATTGAGGCGGCGGCGGATGGAGTCATTGGTAATGAGCTGACGCTGATTCTCAAAGAGCTGGAACTCATCATTGAGGGCTCCATACTCACGTTCCAGGTCCTGCTGGGCCATATCCATCAGGAGCTCCTCATTACGCAACTCAGCCGCATCAGCACGCCGTTTGCTGCTTATGGCAGTGAATACCAGGTAAAAAGCCAGGGCAGCGATTACAATTCCGCCAGCCACCATAGCAATGGTGCGTGCGGTATTTTTCTTTGGGGTATCCTTACCCGGTGTACGGGAATCCGGTGTATTATGTTCTTCCTGCATATGCTTTTCTTTATACTTTAAGGTGCAAAATTAACATTTTTCCGCCAATACCACAAATAATTATAGAAGGACAGTGACACAAAAACAATTCTCTGTAGTAAACTTTTTGGGCACGAAATTTGTAGTTGTAATACAATTGATGTAACTTTGCTTCATAAAACATTATAAGATATGGAACTTGCATTACAAAAAAAGAATCAGAGTTTCAGGTTATCAATTGACCTGATAGAACGTCTAAAATTGATTGCGAAACGTCAGAATCGTAGCCTTAATAACTATGTGGAAACCCTTCTTCTTGATGCCGCGTATCATCAACCCAATGGTGACACATTGGCGGCGATGCGCGAAGCAGAGAGCGGTGCGTTGGTGGATGTCCCCCCTATTGACCTATCCTCAATCTCAGCAATGGAAAAATCCATGGGATTATGAAGATACTTAAACCGTCTTCCAAATACAAGAAAGACTATAAACGCTTTCGCAACAACCCCAAGAAAGTTGAAAAACTATTTAACATACTCAAAAAGCTGGAGAATGAAGAACCCATCCCGGTGGAGAATAATCCTCACATGTTGAGTGGAAACTATGCCGGTTATATGGAATGTCACATTGAAGGCGATTTTCTGCTGATATGGTTTGACCCTAATACCGACACAATTGATTTGGTACGACTGGGCTCTCATTCAGAACTGTTTGGATAATATTAAACATTCTGATGTGTTATGGTCTTGGCTCGTTAATCAAATAAAACCAATCTATTATGAAATATGAGAGAGAGTGCCGGCCATAAACAATACCACCGCTTTCTGGAAAGCCTCCATCAATATTGAAAAAAACTCCATCCGGCGGACCGGATGGAGTGCAAGCTGATGTGAAGTTACGTCCGTTTAGTCGGACTTTTATCTTATGGACTTCTTTTATTTGTCCTTGTGTTCGTATTTGAGGGTCATGCTGGGCTGGTCACAAACTTCGGCGGGGCCAAAGTACTGGATGGGGCCGGGATATATATAGCATGTATTCTGTGCCCATTCCTCACGTTTTGAGGCAAAGCGCTTGAAGGGTGCACCGTCAAGACGTACGAGTGCCTTCTGGATAACGGGTTTGTCCTCAGCGTTACGGCGTTCAATGTTCATCATCATGGTGATGGGTATACCGCCGGGAATCCACTGTACTGCGGGCTTAACCAGATTACGTACGGCACTCATGTAACCGGTTACACCGGCGTTGATGAGAGCTGCGGCGTTGAAGCCCAGTGAGTAACAGTAATCGGCGTCAAAGTTGGAGGGGTCAGCGCAGCGTCCTTCGTAACCGAAGAAGTGGTGCAGGGGTGAGAACTTGCCCTTTGCGTCCTTGAATTCCTTGCTCTGTGCCAGATAGTTACCTACCAGTGTGCTGAGGAGTTTCTCAGTTTCAATCAGAGATACCTGCACATTACCGTGGGGGTCACGGTCAAGCATGAGCTGTTTTGCCACATTTTCAGGCAGTTTCTTCAGGGCAGCCACATTGGCCTGATCAAGATTACCCAGGATGAATTCAGTGAGTTCAGCCTCATTCATTGCGGCAACCTTGTCCTTGTTTGCCCCGAGGAGTTCATTGAGCTCGCGGATGAGTTTCTTGTATTCAGGAATGAATTCAATCAGACCTTCAGGGATGAGGATGGTACCGAAGTTGTTACCGTCAGCAGCGCGTGCTGTAACGATTCCGGCAATGTACTCCACAATCTGGTCAAGGCTCATGTTCTTTTCCTCGATTTCCTCAGAAATGAGACAGATATTGGGCTGGGTCTGCAGGGCGCATTCCAGAGCGATGTGGCTGGCGGAGCGGCCCATCAGCTTGATGAAGTGCCAGTACTTCTTGGCAGAGTTGCAGTCACGCTGGATGTTACCGATAACCTCGGAGTACACCTTGGTGGCGGTGTCAAATCCGAAAGAAGTTTCAATCTGACTGTTCTTGAGGTCACCGTCAATTGTCTTGGGGCAACCGATAACCTGTACGCCTGCATTGTTGGCCTTATAGTACTCAGCCAGGATGGCGGCATTGGTGTTTGAATCATCACCGCCGACGATTACAAGCGCGGTGATACCGAGCTCACGGAGAATTTCAAGACCTTTTTCAAACTGCTCAACTTTTTCCAGTTTGGTACGTCCTGAACCGATGATGTCAAAACCGCCGGTATTGCGGTACTCATCAATAATAGGAGCGGTGAGCTCAATGTACTTGTGGTCCACCAGACCGCCGGGGCCCATGAGGAAACCGAACAGGCGGCTGTCTCGGTGGATTTTCTTGATGCCGTCAAAAAGACCGCTGATAACATTATGACCGCCGGGAGCCTGGCCGCCGGAGAGAATCACACCTACATTGACGGGCTTGCCGGGAGCAGGGTTGGAATTCTTTTCAAACCGGATTTCCGGGAGACCGTAAGTATTGGGGAAAAGTTTACGGATTGCATCCTGATCCGCAACTGATTCAGTGGGCTTGCCTTCCACCACCTTGACTGCTCCCACCAGTGCGATGGGCAGCTTGGGCTGGTAAGCGGCGCGGGCTTTCTGTAATGCGCTTTTTTTCATTGTCAGTATTGTCTGTTTTTGACGTTTGGTTTGTTTTTATGTTTCTGAGTGCAAATTTAAGAAAAATTTCAGCAATTAACCCAAAATCCATGTGTGAATAAAAGTAAAAGGGGCTTAATCACTTTCATGATTTTAAAAAAAGCCTTATCTTTGCGGCAAAAATAAAAGAAACATTTCTTTAATTAATATTTACACAATGGTAAGTTATAAGAATTAGGCCTTGTGAACACCCGTGAGATGTTCAAGAAAGCCATTGAAGGCGGCTACGCAATCCCCGCATTCAACTTCAACAACATGGAGCAGCTGCAGGCCATCATCAAGGCAGCAGCAGAGGAAAAATCTCCTGTTATCCTTCAGGTTTCTAAAGGTGCACGCAATTATGCCAATGCCACCCTGCTGCGTTATATGGCCCAGGGCGCTGTTGAATACGCCAAGGAACTCGGCTGGGAAAATCCCCAGATTGTTCTTCACCTTGACCACGGTGACAGCTTTGAACTGTGCAAGAGCTGTATTGACAGCGGTTTCTCATCAGTGATGATTGACGGCTCACACCTGCCCTACGAGGAAAACAAGGCCCTGACCAAGAAAGTGGTTGACTACGCCCACCAGTTTGACGTAACAGTTGAAGGTGAGCTCGGCGTACTGGCCGGCGTGGAAGATGAAGTTTCCGCAGACCACCACACTTATACAGACCCCGAAGAAGTAATTGACTTTGCCACCAGCACCGGCTGTGACTCACTGGCCATCTCAATCGGTACCAGCCACGGCGCATACAAGTTCACACCCGAACAGTGCACACGCAATGCAGAAGGCAAGCTGGTTCCCCCGCCCCTGGCATTCGACGTTCTCGACGCCGTTATGGAAAAACTTCCCGGCTTCCCCATCGTGCTCCACGGTTCTTCTTCCGTTCCCCAGGATGAAGTTGACACCATCAACATGTTCGGCGGCAAACTTCCCGATGCCATCGGTATTCCTGAAGAACAGCTCCGCAAGGCAGCCAAGAGCGCCGTTTGCAAAATCAACATTGACTCCGACAGCCGTCTTGCCATGACAGCCGCCATCCGCCGCGTATTCGCTGAGAAGCCCGGTGAATTTGACCCCCGCAAGTACCTGGGTCCGGCTCGTGACAACATGGAAAAACTGTACCGTCACAAGATTGTAAACGTTCTCGGTTCTGCCGGTAAAGCGTAAGCTCTCTTACTGACACCTTATAATCCCGGGCGCGCCGTGCGTCCGGGATTCTTTTTTTGCGGGGTCTGCCATAGTGCAAACTTTACTATATTATGTTAATATCCGTTAAAACGGACGGGGGGGGTAAAATTTTTTGATTATCTTTGCACCCTGAATGTTGCGCACTTTTGTACGGCATTTTTTAATTGAATTATTGAATCCTTTTATAATATAATATATATTTAACACTTAAAGACTTTGAACCCAACACAATAACAGATAATACTCACCAAACCAAAGGGCATCGGCCCTGACAGACAAACCAGACAGAAAGAACATACTCAGCTAAACCAGTTATCAACAGTAAACTATGTCATTAAAAAAGATAGGAATGGTAATGGCCATTCTGATAACAGGCCTTTTTGGAGCCCGGGCGCAGGAGGTGGCAGTAAAAACCAACCTGCTGTATGACGCCACAGCAAACGTAAGCCTTGGGGCCGAAGCAGCCGTAGGACAGCAATGGACAGTTGACCTTGCCGGCAGTTTCAATCTCTGGAAGTTCGCCAACGACAAGCAGTGGCGCAATTACCTCATACAGCCTGAACTCAGATACTGGTTCTGTAACCGTTTCAACGGTCACTTTGTGGGAGTGCATGTTCATGGAGGCCAGTTCAATATGGGGAATCTGGACATGAACTTCAAGTTCCTGGGAACCGATTTTGGCAAGCTGCGGGACAACCGCGCCCAGGGATGGTTTGCAGGGGCCGGCATTTCTTACGGATATGACTGGATTCTTTCACGTCACTGGAACCTTGAGGCTGAAATAGGCATAGGATATTCTTACTGCCGATATGATCTGTACCCCTGTGCAGTGTGCGGCAACAAACTGGAGGACAACCGGGTGCACAATTACTTCGGCATAACCCGCGCCGCTCTGGCAATAGTTTATGTGTTCTGAACCCCATTTCTCACCAATCAGTCAAAATTACTCAATGAATAAAGTGATAACAGCCACTCTCCTTGCAGCCGGTCTGGTATTCTCAGCTTCCGGAGCGGAGAAATTTCAGCGTAATCACGTTGGAGTCAATAATCTGGAGCTTTCCAATCAGGGAGAACTCGTTCAGGTGAGCATGGAACTGGACGTGCAGAACCTCAATCCAGGACGTAACCATGAGTACTGCATCACCCCGGTTATCAAGGGCGCGGACGGCTCTGACAGCATCCGCATGAGCTCTGTCCTGATTGCAGGCAGAAACATGTACATCATCCATGAGCGTGACCATGACCTGGAATTTGATGATGTGACAGTGTACCGCGCAGACCGCGGTGTGAGCACCATTGATTATTCCAAGATTCTGCCCCGCGCTGAATGGTTTGATACAGCGCGGATTATCCTGGATGTGCAGGAGCGCAACTGCTGTGACGGTATCAGTTACACAGAGCCTGTTGCACGTCTGAGCCATATTGAGTACACTCCGGTTTATAACTTTGTGCAGCCGATTGGAGACTCAGTGAAGGTGCGTGAAATCAATAAGCGCGCTTACATCAACTTCCCGGTCAATCGCACCGAGCTGTACCCCACATATATGAATAACCCCCGTGAGCTGGCGGAAATCATTTCCACCATTGACTCCGTCCGGGCCGATAACGATATAACCATCAAGAGCATCTTCATCAAGGGTTTTGCCTCTCCTGAAGGTTCTTACGCCAATAACACCCGCCTGGCACGCGGACGTACGGAGACTCTCAAGAATTATGTTGAGAACCTGTACCACTTTGACCACAACTTCATTACCACAGCCTTTGAGCCTGAGGACTGGCAGGGTCTGGAGGAGTATGTTGAAAACTCCGGACTTCCGCAGCGTGATGCACTCCTTGAGCTGATCCGCTCAGACATGGAGCCTGACGCCAAGGACCGCGCCATCCGCTCCCGCTTCCCCTCTGATTACCAGTTCCTGCTGACAACCGTATATCCGTCACTGCGTCATTCAGATTACCGCATCGAGTATGAAATCCGTACCTTCACCACAGTGGCGGAAATTCTGGAGGTGATGCGCACGGCACCCCACAAGCTCAGCCTGCATGAACTCTTCCACGCCGCCCAGGGACTCACTCCCGGCTCGGATGATTACAATGAGGTGTTTGAGGTGGCAGTGCGCCTGTTCCCTGACAGTGAGGTGGCAAACATCAACGCCGCTGTAAACGCCATGAGCCGTGGAGAATATGCCCGCGCAGAACAGTATCTGAGCCGCGCCGGTGATGATCCCACCGCCATTTACACCCGCGGTGTGCTGGCAGCCCTCCAGGGCAATTACTCCGAGGCAGAGACATACCTGGCTCAGGCAGCACGTCTGCGTGTGGCTGACGCTCCCGCCCAGCTTGAGCTGGTGCGCAGCCTCAACAGCGCAAACGGTTATTACACCATTACCCGTGAAGAATAAATGAAATAATAAAATATACAATAAATTATTAACAATCAATTTTTAACAAAGTAAGTATGAAAAACTTCAAGTCACTCTGGGCGCTTGCACTGCTTCCCCTGCTTGCAGCGTGCTCAAATGACGAACCCGCTCCGGATAACGGAGGTAACGGTTCAGTCGCTGATGGCGTTTTCATGACCATCACCCTTAACCCGAACGGGAACAACGGTCGTTCAGAGACCAACGGTCCCAACTCAAGTACCACAGGCGAAGAAGTTGGTTCCAGCGAAGAAAACGCCATCCACTCCGCCATGATTGTTCTGACTGACGCAGACAACAATCTGATTGCAGCCGCTTCCGTACCCGGCCAGGACGGTTCAGGTTCTCTCACCGGCGGTACAGTTGCCGGCACAACTCTCTATCAGGCAGTTGCCAAGTTTGACAAAACTTCCCTCGCTTCCTTCTACAGCAAGGTAAACGGCAACACAGATGTACGCGTATTTGTATTCGTAAATCCCACCGGTGAAGTTTCTAACTGGTTTAACACAGAATCCAATATTGGCACCAATAACTGGGTAGAAGATCTTGTTTACACATATTCCACCGTACCCGGCAATATCTGGAACAAGACCAACGGTTTCACCATGACCAACGTCAACATTGACACCCGTTCACTTCCCGCTTCAATTGCCGACTGGTCAGCTTACAGCACCCCCGCCACCGCCTTCAATCTCTCCGGTGTAAACAATCCCGGTGCTGAGAATGAGGTTGATAACCTGAGCGGCAACCGCGGTTCTGTAATGGTACGCCGCATGGCTGCCCGTATGGACTTCCGTGACGGTTCTCAGATTGAGGGCGTAGGTAACGGTGTTCAGGGTAAGCCCTTCACTTATGCTGTTGTTTCTAACGCCATCGGTACAACTATCGTAAACGTTAAGCTTGAAGCTATGGCACTGGTGAACATGAGCAATACCGAGTATTACATGTTCCGCACATCAGACAACGGTCTGAACACCAACGCCACCCTGTGCGGCAATGAAATGCCCTGGCTCGGAACCACAGCCGGTAACTATGTCGTTTCAACCAACGCTGACAAGAAGAAAGCTATCATCACTTCCGCTTACAGCACATACTTCCAGTATCCTTTCATGAACGACGCCACCAACATGGTTCAGAGCCGCGGTGCAGGCTGGGACTGGTATGCTACTGCTGACGTTCTCAAAGGTGATCCTGACAACTATGAAATGAACGGAACCACCGGTAACTTCCGTGTATGGCGTTATCTGACAGAAAACACCATTCCTTCTCCCTCTGAACTCCAGGTTAATTCACAGACAACCGGTGTTGTATTCTCCGGCCGTATGTACGGAACAGAAGCTCTCAATGCTGACGGCTCCGGTGACACTGAAGCTGCTGACAAGTGGGAAAAGATGCTCTATGAGGCACTGGCTTACAACGAATCAAGTGTTGGCGCAAACAAGCTCCTCCACAAGAATTCTGATACAGACCCCGTCATCTACGCTCTCTCCAACGGTTCACTTTATATCACCTGGGCCAACGTACAGGCTGCCGCTCTGGCTGCTGCAGGTTTCAATGAAACTATTTACGAGGGTAACGAAGAGGATCCCCGTGAGCAGGTTCTTGACCGTCTCGCTCCCCTGTATGAACTGGTTTACGGTAAAGGTGGTGTTGGTGTTATCAAGGATGAAGAAGGTAAAGTTATCTTCACTGACACACTTGAGCCCGACCCCGACTGTCTGAACTCCAAGTGGCTCGCTTGGGATGCAAACCGCAGCTCTTCAACTGCCAAGTCTGACTTCATTAACGCAGCTGTAAACAAGGGTAAATTCACCATCTATCAGTCCGGTACAGACCGCAACAACGTTTGGGGTTACTACTGCTACTATTACTACTGGAACCGCCACAACGACAACGGCGACAACGGCGTAATGGGCCCGATGGAATTCAGTGTTGTACGTAACAACGTTTACAAACTCACCGTACAGAGCATCAAGACTCTGGGTCACCCCCGTATCCCCACCAACGATCCTTACACTCCCGAGCCTGACACCCCCGACGAATCAGCTGATGTATATCTGACTGTTTCTGTGGACGTTCTCCCCTGGGTTGTTCGTATCAACAACATTGACTTCTAATTCTTATAAGTACTGAACTCTTATAAATAAACCAATAAGCACGGCGGGATGCACATCCCCCGGACAGGGCGCGGAAACGCATCCCGCCGGCTTTTAAAATATACATCACCTGCAATAAAATGAGCATTCTGAGCAAAACATACGTAACACTACTGGCTCTCACACTTGCGGCATCAACGGCACTGACCTCATGTGGTATCTTCAATGAGGATCTGCCTCCGTGTCCGCAGGGAGTGCAGCTGCGCTTTGTGTATGATTATAACATGGAGTTTGCCAATGCCTTCCCCTCCCAGGTTGACTGCCTGACTCTGCTGGTGTATGACAAGGAGGGAAATTATGTGCGCACTCAGACAGCTGCACGTCCGGAAACAGCGGACGAGAACTGGCGCATGACCGTGGACCTTCCCGCAGGAGAATATACCCTGCTGGCTTACGGAGGCATGGACACGGAACACTCAAGCTTCCGCTTCAACCCTGCCCCTCATAACTCCACACTCTCTGACCTGACAGTATATCTTCCCGCTGCACTGCTCACCAGCCCCCGTGGAACTGATCTCCATCCGCTCTTTTACGGCAAGGCGCAGGTTACCATCTCCGCCACTGACACTGAGTATGTCCAGCACACAATATATATGATGAAAGACACAAATGACATCCGCATCGTTCTGATGAACGAGAACGGCCAGCCCGCTGACGCTGATGAATTTGTGTTCACCATCACTGATGACAACACCCTCTTTGATTCAATGAACGAGCTCATCCGCACCCCCGGGAAGGAGACTGTTTACAGCCCCTGGGACTGGGGAAATACAGAGGTGGGCCTCAATCCTGACCAGACCGCAACACAGGTGTGCTGGGCTGAGTTCAGCGTATCACGCCTCACCACAGACTCAGGCTCCAAGCTCAAGATTACCCGTGCTTCTGACGGTCAGACTGTGGTTTCAATTCCGCTGGTAAACATCCTGCTGATGCTCAAGAGCCAGCACTTTGAAGCCATGAAGAATCAGGAATTCCTGGACCGTGAAAGCCGCTGGAACCTCACTTTCATCCTGGCCGGAAACGGTGTATGGGCCGGTACCACTATTGTTATCAATGACTGGGTTGTCCGCATCAATAATGTAGATCCCGTATAAACCATAAATGCCTTTTAACAGAATTCATATTATCCTGACGGCGGTGCTGATGGCACTGGTTTCCGTTCTGTGCGGCTGCTCTGACAGAGAGTTTGAGCCCGGACAGGACCCGGAACTGTGTCTGCGGCTGCGCGTATCTGTGCTGGACAAGGGTTCCGGTACGGTCAGCCGTTCACGTGCGGGAGAGTATGAATTTGAACTCCCCTCTGAGGACTGTGAGAAACTCCAGACCATCCGCGTCATTATTGTAAAGGAGCAGAACCGGGAAATCATGTATAATTACTATGAGGACCTGATTCAGGCAGCCTCCACCCGCCTGGAGGGTCTCAAGTTCAAGGTCAGCTTCAGCACTGCTTACACAGTTTATCTTATCGGCAACGAGAAGGGACTTGTGGGCGTCAATACAGCTGAGCTCTTCGGCACCACCCTTTCTCCCGGACGTTTCTATCCGGATGATGAACCCCTGGAAAATCTGAAACTCACCGCAGCCGCTGTGGCTCAGCCTCTGATTGATAACTCCGGTGAGGTCACCACACTGATTCCCATGACTGAGAAATACTCAATCACCACCATTGACCAGCCTCAGGGAATACAGAATGTGGTGGTTGACATGGAAGAAAACATGTTCCTGACACGTGGCCTGTCCAAGTTCACCTTCAATTTCTTCCGTGCACCGGATTACACAGAGGGCACAGCCCAGCTCATCCGCAAGGTGCGTATCAAGGGACTGGGTACAACAGAGTTTGCCCTGCCCAACGCCACCACCTATGACCCGCCCAAGGGGCCCCCGAGCACCAATCCGTATGGCGGCCGTGTGATCACTGAATTCAATGTACCTGAAGGTAATGAGATGGGTACATATGAATTCGGGCTTACCAGTCCGGTCAATGTCAATTATCTGCCTCTGCCCGGAAGCATATCAGAGATGGTATCTTACTCTCCGGACCTGTACTTCACAGAGAGCAAGGGCATTGACGGTTTCAGCTGCTCAATATCCTTTGACGGTGTAAATTACCTGCCGGATGTCAAGCTGCCCAATCTGGATGAACTTCCCCGTAACAGTCACGTGATTGTCAATATCACCCTGGGTAATAACAATGCCCTCTTGCTCACGGTGAAAGTCCTCCCCTGGTTATCTGAATACAATGAGATTGACTTTACGCATAATATAGCCATGGCCGAGGACGGCACCCTGCAGTTCCAGACCGGCACTTACCAGTCCCTGAACAAGACCACCGGACGTCTGGTGCTCCGTCCCTTCCCTGAAACAGCGGTGGGAAGCTTCGGTATCTCACAGCCTGTGGGTGCCACATGGTATGCGTCGCTTGTCACCACAGCCGGTGAACTGAACGCCATCCAGTTCCAGCTCACCAATGAAGACGGATCCACTTACACCACATCCACCATCAGCGGTGTCATTGACGGAACCAAGACCGTATTCAAGGTCATTCCCGTGATGGCCGCCGGTACGCAGCAGAGAACTGCCAAACTGCAGGTGGTGGTGACCCTGCCGGACGGTTTCTCCATTCCGGTCAATATCCTCAAGAGCACTGAGTACGGTGCCAATATTGAGAACATTACATTTATCCAGAATCCTCAGTAACACATTACTTAATGTCAATCAGTCACTTACATATAAACCGCAAGATATCATGGGCTCTGTCACTGATACTGATTTCAGTGATGGCCCTGGTATCATGTACGGATGAAATTGAACTTCCGGAGCCTGAAGAGCCCTCTCTGCCTCAGGCCGGGTATCTGACTCTGACGGTCAAGTGCAGCAAGAACTCATCTCGCGCCGAGGAACCCGGTATTGAAGATCTGAACGAGAACAAGATAAACAGCGTAATCCTGTGTCTCTCACCCTTTGCCGGTGACCGCACTGAAACGGATGTTCCTGCTTTTATAGATACTTACACCGGACTTGACGCCAATGATGAGGCTGTTATCCGCGTTCCGCTCACCACTGAGCTTGTGAACCGTCTGTTCAAGCAGGATGAGTCCAACACTTGTAAGGCCTTTGTGGCTGTCAATGTTAATAAAGGCAGTGCCACCACCATCCAGGAGCTGCGTCAGCTTGTTCTGGAGGCTGATTTCAATGAGCGTCAGGTTCAGGCTGATTTTGCAATGGACGGAGACGCCACAATAACTTACTCACCGGCAGGCAACATGGCCGTGGGCCAGGTGGATGTAAAGCGCTCCGCCGCCAAGATTACCCTTGCTCTGGATGTGGATGCGGAGGTGACCGAGGTGGTGGGTGAAGAAGTCAAGCACTGGATTTCAAATCCGGCCGGCATGACAGTGCGCCTTATCAACGGCGTAAAGACCTCAAATCTTGATCCCGCTCCCACCCCGGGAATGGATCCGAGCGTATATTTCTCCACTGCGGATAGTATCTATTATGAGTTCAAGGATGCAGACCGTGCAGCCGATGATCCGTATGCCCGTTACAGCCAGGAGCAGGAAATACCGTTCTATACTTACCCAAATGCGTGGACTGAGAGCCCTGAGGAGGTATATTCCTCTTTCATGATTCTGAGTGTGCCCTGGTCAAGTGACGGAGGTCAGTCATGGCGTACCTGTTATTACCATGTTCCCATTGTCCCGGCAGGAAGAACCAGCCTGGTACGCAACACCTCTTACCATGTTATGCTCCATGTGGGTGTGCTGGGCAGCTTCATTCCTGACAAACCCATTGACCTGGTGCCCGCTGACTATTATGTGGCTGACTGGGGCGAGGAAGGTATTGATGTTTCCATCCGCGGTATCCGTTACCTGGTGGTGGACAGCAATAATTATGAAATCAATAATGACAGCACAATCTCTGTAACTTTCTATACCTCACATCCGGTTTCTGTCATTTCCACCACAATGACTTTTTACCGTTACAACTTCTCAGACCAGGGTTCTGAATTTGAAGTTACCGTTACGGATGCCATTAATAATAAATCCTATGAAGAAGGCGGGCGTAAGATGTTCAACGCTTATTTCTCTGATGAGATTGTGAACTCCACCCAGACGCTCACTTTGAATCATGAGGCTGTTATATGGACCCCAAAAAACAGTGATAAACAGACCGTTCTCTTTACCAGAAGAAAGAATGGCGCACGAGCACAGATTGATGATCCCACACAGATCAGCAACATGCTCAAATCCATAAAATATTACACGCGTCCCAAGAAACCGGAGGATGAGTTTTCACGTATCAAGTTTGAGATAGTGGTTCAGCACACTGACGTGGCTGCCGGTGAAACTGAATTCCCCCTTGACAGTTACAAGGAAACCATCACCATCTGGCAGTACCCCGGCATGTACATAACTTCAGTCCAGAATTACTGCGATAATCTTGCAGGCAACCCGCAGTGGGTGGCTAATGCGTTCTATGGCAACACCATCATCAATAACCGCACGGATGGTAACGGTGTGAGCATTCCTGCGGATAATACCAGCAACTGGACCACACGTAAGTTGGCGTACAATTACCGCAACTGGGATTACTCAATCGGCCTGGGCTGTCCGGATAGAGGTTATTACAACTGGAACCCGAATCTTTATCTGGTAACCATCACACGTCTGAGTGAAGACCTTGCAGCCAAATACATTGTTTCTGACCCGCGCTCAAGCAATGTTAATAATTACCTGGCAAATAACGGTGATTTCTCAGGTTATACAGTGGACGGTGGTACAACAAAAGTATTTACCACCCAGTACTGGTACTTCCAGAAGGGTAACAATAATAAAGGCCCGGAATCATCTTCTTTAGCGGCATTTAATAAATACACCAATCCTCTTGATTTCAAATATAATGTTAGCACGACTGCCTGGGATGAATATATAGTACCCGGATTCGTGCAGGCCAAAGCTCTTGACCTGACCGGAAACAAGAAGCGCACGCTGACAAACTATTATCCCACCCGTGAGAACACTGACAACAAGTACATTATCGCGCCCAAGTTCCGTATATGCTCCTCATATGCAGGTTCTTCAGCGTATATGACCCGCGAGATGTCCCGCCGCCGCGCTGCCGCATACCAGGAACTGGGTTACTGCGCCGGCAGATGGCGCCTGCCAACATATGGTGAGGTGGAATACATCATGACCCTGGCCGCCCAGGAAAAGATTCCGCGCCTGTTCGGCTGTAATGAGTCCTCAACATGGGGTTACTGGTGCGCACAGGGAATAGTTAAAGTACCACCGGGAGATGCGTCCAACAAGAACCCGACTCTTGTTACCAAAAAGGCTGACATAACCGGTATGGGATCCGTTGCTGAAGCTCCTTTCACCGGAGATAATTACCGTGCCCGCACACGTTTTGTGTACGATGAATGGTACTGGGGAAGCACCACCCTGCCCCGTGCATCCGGCTCCCCCAGCTCTACCAAGCTCCTGTACGAGTACACATGGGGCGATGAACCCAGAACTGCTCCCGGGCTGTAATACCCCTTTTATCCAATCATTTATCATCCATGCATACAATGAAACCAATATATTTCCTGTTCGGACTGCTGATGCTGGTTCTGGGAGGGTGCGCCTCTGAAGACATGCCCGTTCCCGGAGGTTCCTCCGGCGTCACTGTCATTGACGGTGACAAGATTCTGCTTGATCTGGGTGTTGACATGCCCTCAATGGGCTCTGTGAGCAGCCGCGCCCTGGTTGATGCCCCGGATTATGATGACATGCAGCTGTATCTGGTGGAGTTTGATGATAACGGCAGTCCCCTGCGTAATACTCTGAAAAAAGTATATCGTCCTGAATTTGAGAGACCCGATGTGGACAGAGTGCATTACAAGGTGGTCCTGGATATGACACAGCAGCCCAGAATCCTGCACCTGATTGTTCTCCCCAAGGATCAGACCTTGAATGTGAATTACGGAGTTGAAGGTACCATAATCCCCTCCCTGACGGTTTCCGGAGATACCCCGGCTTACTGGCGGCGTCTGAGCTTTCCTGACGGATACTGCTCGATTGATGATGCCGGTTTCATAAGCCTGACTCCTGAAACTGAACAGCTCCGCCATGTGGCTCTGGTGCGTAACTTTGCTTCAATTGAAGTGGTTAACCAGGCGGAAGGATTTACTCTCAAGGGTTTTGCCATTGTAAACAGTCCCTCTTCAGGTACCATCGCACCCTTTAACCGCTCCACAAGCTCATTCCCGGACTTTCTGGATAACAGCCAGATGACTCTGCCGTACAGTACGGTATCAGCCAGCTATCTGGGCGTGCAGGCTCCCAACCTGGAGCTCAACAATCCGGCAGCCGGGCCCACTGTCCCGCTTGACCTGTCCCCCAAAATGATGTACGAGCGCCCTGCAAGCGATATCCGTCATACTTTTGTTATCATCCGCGGACGCCGCAAGGAGGATAAGACAGACCAGTATTACAAGCTTGACCTGGGCAGTAACAATGCCCTGGGTGTATTTGTTTTCTACGGCATACTGCGTAATTACCGATTCCGCATCACTCTCCACTCCGTTGAAGCAGCCGGCAATGCCAATCCCACCGCTGCGGCAAACGGTTATGTGTTCAACAACTTTTCTTTTGACGTCCTCAATGAAGACAAGCTCAACATCACTGACGGCAATGAGATTATTTATGTGACTGACACATCCAAGATTGTTACAGATACAGAAAACAAAACCACATGGTACTTCCGTTACCGCTTCCGTAACCTGGGAAGTGGCGCCACAAACCTCAATGATCCCGCACTTGTCAATTTCCCAGGACTGGAAGTGGGACCGGTTATCTCAAGTTACAAAATTGCAGCCCGTGACTCCGGAGACTGGAGAACCATAACCATTGTCCTCAACAAGGCTGAGGATGAGTTCAAGGAACAGACTTTTTATGTTGTAAAGCCCTCCGGCCTGGGACGTAAGGTCACTGTTGCTCTCCATGCCAAATGGGAACTGGATCAGCCGCAGGTGTACGGTGAATGGATTACCACCTGGGACAGTTCCACCCCGCACAAACAGCAGGTAAACACTGTCCAGAAGGCGCCGTTTACCCTCTTCTTCGACCTGCCCGACGGACTGAGCCGTGCGGTGTTCCCACTGGAGTTTACAATTGAGGCTAACCGTGAAAATATTGAAAATGCCTTCCAGGGAAATATGAGTGTGACACAGGGTAATTCTCTGTTCTCAGGAGTGGTTGGTACACGTATCCAGTTCAAGAAAACGGTCACATGGGAGCAGTACAATGATCCGGCACCGACAAATTCTGAGGACTATGACAATAACGGTACTGTTATTGAGCGGCCCGGAAATGTGAAGATTCACCGTGTGCGCTGTCTATTCCGTACCACCACCACAACTGAAAGCGGCCAGACCACCATCCGAATCACAAACCAGAACTTTGTTGATAAGGATGTCACATTCAAACGAGTAACTTATTGACAAGTTTAAACTTACAGTTTATTGTCATGAACTTTCTCAAACGCCTGGCTCTGCTGTATGCACTTGTGGCTGTGACATTGAATTCATGTGTCAATGATGAGAAGCCGTGGGAGCTGCCTTTGGGCGCCCACATGCCTGAATTCTCCATTGAGCTCAATGACGGAAGCACAGTGACAGATAGGGACCTGGCCGGAATGCCCTCTCTCATAATCTTTTTTGATCCTTTCTGTTCTGACTGCCGCAGGGAGTTGCCACTGCTCTGCCCTGCCGTCAGAACATCTGGAATAAGATGCATATGCATCAGCCGCAGCGGCACGCAGGAGCAGATTGAAGAAATGTGGCAGGAGCTTGAACTTGACATGCCGCATGCATCCGGCGCGTATGAAGACGTATATCACCGCTTTGCCTCCTCAGGAGTTCCGCGCGCTTTCATCTTTTCCCCGTCTCAGACACTCACCCTCTCTGCCACAGAAAACCTCTCTCCCATCATCCTGGCACTCAATACTTGTACAAACTTCTGAAAATTTTTGGTGCTGTTTAGTGTTTAATTCAAAGATTTTCTTTAACTTTGCAAAACTTTGAGCGGAAATGCCTCAAAGCTTTTCGGAAGTTTATCCAAAGCGCAAGCCATCAAATTGAGTATCAATCATTTGCCCAAGGATAAGCCAAGTAAAGATATTACCCCAATCCATGATGGAAACCTCCAGGGCTGATAATAACCGGCCGGCTTGGTATGTGCTCAATCACATAGGGTCCGGTCCTTATCAGGCAGCTGCACAGAAAAGTGTGGAACGCTTCAATGCCGGTGCTGATGAACCGCTTGAACTTTTTGCACCGTCATACTTTGTGCGTGAAAACCGTGCCGGCAAAAACCGGTACCGGCGCGTGAGCCTTGCATACCATTATGTGTTTGTACGCGGTAACCTGAAGGATATCAAGCGCCTCTGCAGCCAGTCCAACGGCTTTTCATTCCTTTTGAACCGTGCCGGCAAAGAGCGATACGCCATTGTATCCGACTCTGAAATGGATACTTTCAGGATAATTGCCCGCAGATTTGAAAATTCATTACCCTTCTTCTCTGTTGAGGATATTGATTTTGAAAGCGGCGATGAAGTGGAAGTTATCAGCGGAGATTTTCCCGGACTGAAAGGTATTTACATCCCGACACCAAAAAGCAATTCCGGCAAGATTGTTTTAGGCGTGGCAGTTGGAAACAGCACCTGCGCCTGGGATATCAAAGCCTCTGAAGTACGCGTACTTAAGTTTGCAGCCAACACCACCCGCGCCAATGACCAGATGGAGGCCCTCACATCTCATCTGTTTGAAGCGCTCAGGCTATTCAGAGAGAACAAACCGCTGACAAGCTCACTCACCACCAGACTGTCAGTTTTCTGCAGCCGCATGGAAGTGGTCAAACTCGGGACACCCAAACTGGATGCCAAGCTCCAGGCCCTCCTGTATGCCGCAAATACCGTTTTAGGGAACCCAGAGGCAGCGGCCAAAAATCTGGAAGCTTATAAAAAAGCAGCCACAGCAGTGACAAATCCCTGGACCGTGGCCCTGATCACACTCATACTGGAAGTGGTTTCAGGCAAGACAGACCAGCTCAAAACAGCCCTGGAAACCCTCCCCGCTCCATCCTCCAAAGCCCAGAAAAACATTCTGGCAGAATACCGATATTATCTCAGTACCAATGGATAAAATGAATATAGCCGTAGCCGGCACAGGATATGTTGGTTTAAGCATAGCCACCCTCCTGGCTCAGCATAACCACGTTACGGCCGTGGATGTCATACCGGAAAAAGTGGATCTGATTAATCAGCGCCGCTCCCCCATTCAGGATGAGTATATTGAAAAATACCTTGCTGAAAAGGACCTGGATCTGACAGCCACTCTTGACGGAGCAGCAGCATACAGCAATGCTGACTTTGTGGTTATTGCGGCTCCCACCAATTATGACCCTGTAAAGAATTACTTTGACACCTCACACGTGGAGGAGGTCATTGACCTTGTTCTGAGTGTGAACCCACAGGCTGTGATGGTGATAAAATCCACCATTCCCGTTGGGTACTGCCGCTCACTGTATATCAAGTATGCATCCAGAGGGGTTGAGCGCCTCAATCTGCTCTTTTCCCCGGAATTCCTGCGTGAGAGCAAGGCGCTGTATGATAATCTGTACCCCTCACGCATCATAGTCGGAATCCCAAAGATTATTGACAAGCCCGACTATGCCGCTGAGAATGAGTCAATCATGAAGATTGCTGATATTCCCGCTCTGGAGAAAGCCGCACAGACCTTTGCTGCCCTCCTGCAGCAGGGTGCCATCAAGGAAGATATTCCCACACTTTTCATGGGACTCAAGGAAGCGGAAGCGGTCAAGCTGTTTGCCAATACTTATCTGGCACTCCGTGTGAGCTATTTCAATGAACTTGATACATACGCTGAGCTCAAGGGGCTTGACAGTCAGGCCATCATTGAAGGAATCGGCCTTGATCCCCGCATTGGAATGCATTATAACAATCCGTCATTCGGTTACGGAGGATACTGCCTGCCTAAGGACACCAAGCAGTTACTCGCCAACTATGCTTCTGTGCCTCAGAACATGATGACTGCCATTGTGGAAAGTAACCGCACCCGTAAGGACTTCATTGCGGACCAGGTGCTCAAGATGGCCGGTTATTATGATTACACCAGCGCCACCACTTACAACCACAGCGTTGAAGAGCCTTGTGTTATAGGCGTTTATCGGCTGACAATGAAATCAAACAGCGATAACTTCCGGCAGTCCTCCATCCAGGGTGTGATGAAACGCATCAAGGCCAAAGGCGCCGAAGTTATAATATATGAGCCTACCCTCCCTGACGGAAGTACTTTCTTCGGCAGCCGGGTGGTTAATAACCTGGACAAGTTCATGCGCCTGAGCAGAGCCATCATTGCCAACCGATATGACTCCTGCCTCGCCCCCGCTGCCTCAAAAGTCTATACCCGAGACCTCTTCAGAAGAGACTGACTTCCCCATCCATTATATTCATAATCATGACTATAGGACTTCTTAAAGAAACCAAAATTCCTGAGGATAACCGTGTTGCCCTCACACCTGACCAGGCAGCGGAACTTCAGAAAAAATACCCCAAGCTCAAAATCAAGGTTCAATCCAGTCCCACTCGCGCATTCTCAGACCGTGAATACGAGGAAAAAGGCCTGGAAGTATGCCAGGACGTAAGTGACTGCGACCTCCTGATAGGCATCAAGGAAGCCGATAAAGACACGCTTCTTCCCGGCAAACCTTACCTGTTCTTCGGACACATTGCAAAAAAACAGGAGTATAACATTCCTCTTTTCAAGCGACTGCTGGAGTTGGGAACCACCTTTGCAGATTATGAATATCTGGTTGACAAATCAGGACAGCGTCTTGTGGCCTTCGGATGGTACGCAGGAGTTGTTGGAGTGTATTACACCCTTTTAGGATGGGGACTCAGAACAGGAAAATATTCATTACCGCGTCCACATTTCGGATTGACAATAGAAGAAATAATTTCCAACATCAAGGCTGCTGAAATTGGTAATCTCAAGATAGTTGTCACCGGTAACGGCCGCGTCTCACATGGAGCCCAGCATGTCCTTGAAGCCGTTGGTGCCACCAAGCTCTCTCCGGAAGAATACCTCGGGGAGAATGCTGATGTTCCCGGAATTTCATATTGCGTAATAGATATTGACAAACTTGTGGCTCCTAATGATTCTACAAAATCTTTTGATTTCAAAGACTTTGTAAGTAATCCGCAGCAGTATCATTCCGTATTTATGCCTTATGCAAAAAAATCGGACATTATGCTCTGCTGCCATTTCTGGGGTAACGGACAGCCAACATATCTGGAACCTGAGGATTTTCTCCAGCCCGGTTTTAAAATAAAGATGATAGGTGATATCACCTGCGACATCATGGGCAGCGTTAAATCAACATTACGCTCCTCCACACACGCGGAACCGTTTTATGACTACAATCCCCGCACACGCGCAGAGGAAAAAGCTTTTACGTCTGAAGCCAATATAACAGTGGAAGCCGTAGACACGTGTCCGAATGCCCTTCCCCGGGTTACAAGCCAGTACTTTGGTGAACGATTGATTGAATGTGTGTTGGAAGACATGCTTAAGGAGGATGACCTCAACGCGTCAGAGGTCTTCAACGGCGCCAAGATCATTGAGTCCGGACATCTCACTCCCAAATTCAGCCACCTCCAGGACTACGTCAACTCATTTATGAATTAAGACGGCATCCATTTATGAGAATACTTGTCACAGGAGCTGCCGGCTTCATAGGAGCCAATCTTGTAATTCAACTTCTTAAAAGAGAAGCTGAACCTGATATATTGGGAATTGATAATCTCAACGATTATTACGACCCTGCAATTAAAGAGTACCGGCTGGCGCAGATTGATAAAGTACTCAAAGATCATCCGGCAGGAAAATGGAAGTTCGTAAAAGGTGATATTGCTGATAAAAATCTGATTGACAAAGTTTTTGAGGAGTTCAAGCCTGAAATAGTGGTTAACCTGGCTGCCCAGGCCGGTGTACGGTACTCAATAACTAATCCCGGGGCATACATAGAATCCAACCTTATTGGATTTTACAATATTCTTGAGGCGTGCAGACACAGCTATGACGGAGGAGCACCGGGGGTTCAGCATTTGGTATATGCCTCCAGCTCATCTGTTTACGGGTCAAACAAAAAAGTTCCGTATAGTACTGATGACAAGGTTGATAATCCCGTTTCCCTGTACGCTGCCACTAAGAAAAGTAACGAACTGATGGCACACGCGTACAGCAAACTGTATAATATACCCTCCACCGGTTTAAGATTCTTTACAGTGTACGGCCCTGCAGGGCGCCCGGATATGGCATACTTCGGCTTTACCAATAAGCTTCTTAAAGGAGAAACTATTGAAATCTTCAATTACGGGAAATGCAAGCGCGATTTCACATATATTGATGATATTGTGGAAGGTGTTATCCGGGTGATAAATAAGGCTCCGGAACGCTCAACCGGAGAAGATGGATTGCCGGTTCCCCCGTATAAGGTTTATAATATCGGGAATAACTGTCCTGAAAATTTACTGGATTTTGTACGGATTCTCCAGGAAGAACTTATCCATGCAGGTATTCTGCCGGAGGATTATGATTTTGAAGCGCACAAGCGCCTCGTACCGATGCAGCCGGGCGACGTACCCGTAACATATGCAGATACCACACCCCTGGAAAATGATTTCGGTTTTAAACCGGCCACACCTCTCCGGGAGGGTATCAGAAACTTTGCGAGGTGGTATAAAGAGTTCTACGGATAAAAATACGGGTTCATGAAACTTAACAGAATTCTTTTGGGTATCCTCCACAGGATTTCTCCTTTGTTTGGGGACAAGACTTATCTGAGATGGCATTATCGCCTTGAGATGGGAAAATCACTGGATCTCAATAATTGCAGGACAATGAATGAAAAAATCCAGTGGCTCAAGATTTATAATAGATACCCGGCTCTTACTGATATGGTGGATAAAATTGAAGCCAAGAAGTATGTGGCGGATCTTATAGGTGAAGAATATGTTGTTCCCACTCTGAAAATCTGGAACAGTCCGCAGGATATTACTCAGGAATCAATAAACACACTTCCGGATAAGTTTGTCATCAAAACAAACCATAGCGGTGGAAATACCGGCGTCATTATATGTAAAGACCGTTCCAAGTTGAATGTTGAATCTGTGCGCCGGAAAATGGCGGCCAGCCTGAAAACTGACATTTATACAACATTCCGCGAATGGCCTTACAAAAATGTCAACAAACGTATTTTCGCTGAAAAATATTTAGGAGATAATCTGACTGACTATAAGTTCTATTGCTTTAACGGCAAGGTAGATGCAGTAATGCTGTGTGTAGACAGGCAGAAAGACGGCCACGCCAAATTTTACTTTTTTGACCGCCAGTGGAAACTGCGCCGATATAACAAAGCCGGTAAAGCGGCTCCTGAAGACTTTACTCTGCCCAAACCTGAAGAAATGGACCGCATGTTTGAGATTGCAGAAAAGCTATCTGACGGCCACCCCTTGGTGAGAGTAGACCTCTATAATGTTGACGGGAAAATATACTTTGGAGAACTGACATTCTCACCCGCTTCCGGTTTTGACGCTAACCGTTTGCCAGAGGCCGATATATACTTCGGAGACCTAATAGACCTCTCCCTGGCACGCCACCAAGTGGACTGAACCTACGGGCAAGACAGGATGAATCTTGATTTAAAGAAAATAAATCAGCTCAGAAAAGGAAAGGAAGGGAAAAAGTTAGTCGGCAATTTTGTCTCCCTTGCCATGCTTCAGGTGGCAAGTTATATATTCCCGCTTCTCACAATCCCTTATCTTGCTCATGTGATTGGGGTGGATAAATACGGTGAGCTGGTATTTGCTTCTTCAATAATGATTTATTTTCAGACTGTGGTTGATTACGGATTTAATTTTTCTTCCGTCAGAGACATTGCCCGGTGTAAAGAAAATCTTCAGGAAGCCAGCGCCATTTATAGCCGTGTGATGTGGAGCAGATTTGCTTTGGTCTTTCTGGCTTTCTTAATTCTGGTTATTCTTATAATTCTTATACCAAAGTTTCAGGGTATGCAGCTTGTTCTCCTGGCAAGTTTTATGATGGTAATCGGTTATGCTCTTTTCCCGGAATGGATGTTCCAGGCAGTGGAAAAAATGAAATATATCACCATTTTCAATGTTATCATCAAACTCCTGTTCACATTGGCTGTATTTATTTTTATCCGTCAACCTTCTGATTATATTTTACAGCCAATCTTCAGTGCAATGGGTTATATACTCTCCGGAGTTGGAGCCATGTGGCTAATCCATAAGTGGGGCTTTAAAATTGGTACTCCTAAACTCAAGGAAATAAAAAAGGGAATAACGAGCAACTTTGACCTTTTTCTCAATCAGATAGTTCCCAATTTATATAACAGTGCATCCGTTATATTACTTGGCTTCCTCCACGGAGATGCTGCAAACGGTATCTTTGGAGCGGCCAACCGGTTTAATCAGGCCGGAACAAATCTGTTTTCAATAATTTCACGCACATTTTATCCTTTCCTGTCTCGCAGAATGGACAAGCATAATTTCTTTAAGGTTCTTAATGTCAGCATTGCTTCAGCGGTGGGATTGGCTCTTTTTTTATTGGCTCCTTTAATAATTCACAAGCTTTTCCCGGCAGACTTTGATGGAGCCATAATAACATTGCGTATTATTTCAATTTCTTTAGTTTTCCTTGCTTTAAACAATGTGTTCGGGACCAATTTTCTTATATTAAAAGGTTATGAGAGAAAGATGCGAGTCATCACATTGTGGACATCAATAACAGGTCTGATCATAGGTATCCCAATGGTTTATTATTGGTCTTATGTTGGAGTGGCCCTCACCGTGACACTGTCACGCGGAATTCTGGGTTTCTGGAGCATGTTTGAAGCAAAGAAGATTCAGAGACAAGAAAAGACATTAGCGGGAGCCAATTAAGGATCCCTTATTGAATATCTTATATGGGTTTAAACAAATATTACCCCACCATTTCCTGTATTCTATATCTCATTTTATTGCAGATATATTATGTGCAGGATATTCTTGGGCTTGCGGCAGTCGGAAAATATATTCTGGCCGGGCTGGTGGTTTATTCTCTGTATAAGACTGTTTACACTGTATTTAAATATAAACTTGACCCAATGATGAAGATGCTCTTCGTCCTGTTGGTCGTTTTTACTATATATGGTGTATATAATTATATCTGGGGGCCTGTAAGATATTTCAGGTTTGACTGGGGAGGTGTGGCAAAAGCTGACAATCTTTCATTCCTCAAACAGATAATGGCCAGTCTGCCAATGGTATTTGTCTATTATGATTTTGCCAAGAAAGGAGTTTTCACCCCTCGTGTTCTGGATATAATTACAGGCATATTAATATTTTTCTCATTCATAGCATTCATCCAGTTTTACATTTCCTGGGGATCTGACCAATACATGGATGGTGTTCAGAATAATCAGGGATATAAGTTTGCGCGACTTATTCCTCTGATTTTTCTTTTGAGAAGATGGAGAATGGCACTCATTTTATTATGTTATTTCTTTGTAATAGTCAGCATTAAGCGAGGTGCCATCTTTACCGGCACAATCAGTGTAATATTATATTTCTTCCTGTGGATGAAAAAGGCACGGGGATGGAAAAAAACTATTGCACTATTTGGCATATCCTTGATTTCTATAGGCGGCCTGGTGGGCATAAAATACTTCTACGATAATAGTCCCGGCTTCCAGAGCCGCGTTGAAAAAACCCTCAACGGAGATAACAGCGGCAGAAGCACTCTTTCAGATGATATCTGGGAAAAAATTGAAGCTGAAGATGACTATACGGTGCTGTGGTTTGGCCGAGGCGCTGATACCACAGTGGATTACGCCGGTAACTATGCTCATAATGACTGGCTTGAAATCCTTGCCAATCAGGGTATATTCAGCATTATATTATATGCATTATTTTTCCTGACATGGTTGATGGCATACTTCAAAATGCGTAAGTGGGTTCTCCCGGCCACATCCATGGCTTTCCTGGCCTGCTTCCTGACTTCTTTGGCCTGCAGTGTCTTCTCTATGGGTTACACTTCACTTGGAGGTATTGCTGCAATTCTCATTGCAGTGTGCCTGTCCCGCTATGAGCTCGCCCGTAGAACCAGAAAGAAAGAAGAATGAAAAAAGTTCTGTGCATAATTGATTCACTGGCTTCCGGCGGGGCTGAGCGTCAGATGTCTCTTCTTGTCAGAGAACTTGACAAAAAAGGTGTGGACACCACATTAGTGGTATTTTCAGATATCAACAACTTCTATCTTCAGGATATAGAGGACACAGGAGTTAATATCATCATAGACACCAAGGGGCTGAATCCGTTAAAGAGAATTTTTCGGATCAGACACTGGGTCAAGGAGCTGAAACCGGATGCCGTAATAGCTTATAAAGATGGAGTATGTATGGCCGCATGTCTGGCTAAACTCACATGTAATTTCCGCCTCATTGTAAGCGAGCGCAATACTACTCAGGAGCTGTCACGGCGTGAGCGCCTCAAATTCAGGCTTTATTCTAAAGCGGACGTAATTGTGCCCAACAGTTATTCTCAGGGTGAATTTATCAAAAAACATTTTCCGGCCCTGAGCTCCAAGATTGAGGTGATAACCAATATGGTGGATACTGAACGTTTCTGCCCCGACGATAACAAGAGCCATCATTCTGTTCCACATATTATTACCACCGCCCGCATCACACCACAAAAGAATGTTCACAATTTTTTGAAGGCTGTGAAAATCCTCAAAGATAAAGGTACCCAGGTTAAATTTGACTGGTACGGGGGAGAAAACAATACTGATCCTGAATATAAAATCAGTGTACTGAAAGAAGTTGAGAATCTGTCCATATCAGACATGATTGAATTCCATGATCCGGAGCCAAAAGTGGAAAGGCTTTATCAGAAATCCGATATCTTTCTCCTGCCCTCAATCTATGAAGGTTTCCCAAACGTGCTCTGCGAGGCCATGGCTTGTGGACTTCCCGCTGTTGCAACCTTAGTTTCTGACGTTCCCTTCATCTTAAAAGATGACCGCTTTCTGGCAAATCCTCTTGAGCCACAATCCATCGCCGGAGCTTTATTGAAAATGATTGAGCTCCCTGATAAAGAAAGAAAAGAAATAGGGCGGAATAACAGGGAAAGAATTGTTGAGCTCTGTTCTCCTGTCAAATTCTCAGAAAAATATATCTCACTGATTTAAACCGGTCAAAGAATATGGCAACTGAAGTACTTCTTTGTTCTCCCAAAGGAATTCCCGGAGGTATATCTCAGTGGACTGAAAATGTTATTGACTTTGGGGTACTACACCCTGGAAAAGTCAATATATCATGGTTTTATATAAGTGAGAATAATAAACTTGAAACGGGTCTTAATCCTGTTACAAGGCTCATAAGAGGTCTGAACGTATATCTGCCATTTTTGAGTGGGCTCAAAAAGAGGCTGAAGAAAGGGCATTACGATGTTGTTCATTTTTCAACCTCTGCCAGCATCTCGCTGATACGAGACTACTTAGCACTGAGAATATGCAAGAAAGCAGGTGTACGTACAGTTCTTCATCTGCATTACGGACGTACTGCGGCTGTTTTACAGAGTAATAGTTGGGAAAAGAAATTGCTCATCCGCTGTTTACATCTTTCGGACACTGTCATTGCAATGGACAGAAAATCATACGAAGCTCTGATCAACAACGGTTTCACACAGACTGTTTATGTTCCCAACCCGTATTCTCCCCAAGTTGAAAAACTGATTCAGGAAACTCCTGATATTAAGCCCGAAAAAAATCTTATTATATTTGCCGGACATGTGATTCCAACAAAAGGAGTGATTGAGCTTGTGGAGGCCTGCAAGGATATTCCCGATATTAAGCTTGAAATAATGGGTTTATGCAGTGACCAGATGCGTTCACAACTCATGGATATTGCCGGAGATAACTCAGAGAAATGGCTCAATATCCGGGGGAACTGTTCTCATGACCAGGTCATTGAAGCAATGAAGCGCTGCGCAGTGTTTGTCCTTCCATCTTACTTTGAGGGATTCCCCAATGTCATAATTGAGGCAATGGCCTGCAAAACTCCCATCCTGGCCACTTCTGTCGGAGCTATTCCTGAAATGCTTGACATTGACGGAAAGGAGCCCTGCGGAATTGTCATTCCTCCAAAAGATGTAAATATTCTCAAAGAAAAAATCCGGTACATTCTGAAGAACCAGGTTGAGGCAAGGAAGATGGGAGAAAATGCTCATAAGCGTGTGAGTGCACAATATTCCATCCCCCGCATATGGGATCTCCTGGTTGATGTCTGGAATAATTAAATTGAATAATCAAAACACCATTATATGTCAGTTTTTAAAGATAAGACTCTGTTGATAACCGGTGGTACCGGAAGTTTTGGTAACGCTGTGCTGAAGCGTTTTCTCAATACGGATATCAAGGAAATACGTATTTTCAGCCGTGACGAGAAGAAACAGGATGATATGCGCCATGAATATCAGGTCAAATATCCTGAAGTTGCTCATAAAATCAAATTCTTCATTGGCGATGTGCGTGACCTCCAGTCATGCCGCAATGTCATGCCAGGTGTGGATTACATATTCCATGCCGCTGCCCTCAAACAGGTTCCCAGCTGCGAGTTCTTCCCCATGGAGGCGGTAAAGACAAATGTCAACGGAACGGACAATGTTCTCACTGCCGCAATTGAGGCCGGTGTCGGCGCCGTTATATGTCTGTCCACTGACAAGGCCGCATATCCCATCAATGCAATGGGTATCACCAAGGCCATTGAGGAAAAGGTGGCTGTGGCAAAGAGCCGTTACTCCGGCAACACCAAAATCTGCTGCACACGTTACGGCAATGTCATGTGCTCCCGCGGTTCCGTTATTCCCCTGTGGATTGAACAGATTCGTTCAGGAAATCCCATCACTCTGACAGAACCTTCAATGACCCGTTTCATCATGAGTCTTGAGGAAGCTGTAGACCTGGTACTCTTTGCTTTTGAGCATGGACAGAACGGTGATATCCTTGTCCAGAAAGCTCCCGCATGTACCATTGCCACCCAGGCAGAAGCTGTCTGCGAGCTCTTCGGCGGCAAAAAGGAAGATATAAAGGTTATCGGTATCCGCCACGGTGAGAAAATGTACGAGACTCTCCTGACAAACGAGGAATGCGCCAAGGCTGTGGACCTCGGTAATTTTTACCGTGTTCCCGCTGATAACCGCGGCCTCAACTACGATAAGTTCTTCAAGGAAGGAGATGAAACACGCAACGTTCTGACAGAGTTCAACTCTAACAATACCCACCAGCTCACCGTGCAGGAAACCAAAGAGAAGATTGCTGCCCTGGAGTACATTCAGAATGAACTGAAAGGCTTGGGTAACTTTGTTCAGTAATTTTTTTATAATAAATATCTCGCAGTTATGAAGGTTCTTGTAACCGGTGCCAAGGGGTTTGTTGGTAAAAACCTCTGTGCGCAGTTAAATAATATCAAGGACGGAAAGGCTCGCAATTATCCGGTCCGGATAGATGAGGTCTTTGAATATGACATTGACTCTACTCCGGAAGACCTGGACCGCTACTGCCGCCAAGCCGACTTTGTATTCAATCTGGCCGGAGTAAACCGTCCTGAAAATCCCGAGGATTTCAAACGTGGCAATTTCGGATTTGCCTCCACTCTCCTTGACACTCTCAAAAAACACGGCAACAAATGCCCTGTCATGCTGTCAAGTTCCATTCAGGCAACTCTGATAGGGCGCTATGCCGGCCACCCTTACGGTGAAAGCAAGAAAGCCGGTGAGGAACTCTTCTTTGATTACGCGCGCCAGACCGGAGCCAAGGTTCTGGTTTACCGTTTCCCAAATCTGTTTGGAAAATGGTGCCGTCCCAACTATAACTCAGCGGTTGCAACCTTCTGCAATAACATTGCCAATGATCTTCCCATTCAGGTGAATGATCCTTCTGTGGAACTTGAACTGCTTTACATTGATGATCTGGTTGAGGAAATGATTCTGGCGCTCCAGGGACGTGAGCATCACTGTGTGTTTGATGGCGTCAATACTGTGCTGAAAGAAGATGGCAGATACTGCGCTGTTCCTGTTACTTTCCACGTAACATTGGGCAGAATTGTAGAGCTGCTGAACCAATTCTCACAGCTGCCTCAGACACTGATGATTCCGGAGATTCCGGCAGACAGTTTTGCCAAGCGACTTTTCTCCACTTACCTTTCATATCTGCCCAAAGAGAAAGCTGTCTTTGATCTGAAAATGAATGTTGACCAGCGTGGAAGTTTCACAGAACTGGTTCATACACCCGCCTGCGGGCAAGTCAGCATAAACATCTCCAAGCCAGGGATTACCAAGGGGCAGCACTGGCATAATTCCAAGTGGGAACAGTTCATTGTTGTCAAAGGACACGGTCTGATCCAGATGCGCAAGGAAGGCTCTGATGAGGTAATAAACTATGAAGTGAGCGGGGACAAAATTCAGTCCGTAATCATGCTTCCCGGTTATACTCACAATATCATTAACCTTTCAGACACAGAAGACCTTGTGACAGTAATGTACTGTAATGAAATCTTCAATCCCGCACACCCTGACACATATTTTGATCCTGTTGAAAAATAATGGAAAATAAGGAAATAAAATTTGCCGACAACGGGCGCCTCAAGCTGCTCATTATTGTCGGCACCCGGCCTGAAATTATCCGTCTGGCGGCTGTAATCAACAAATGTCGCCAGTATTTTGACGTTATCCTGGCACACACAGGTCAGAATTACGATTATAACCTCAACGGAGTTTTCTTCCGTGACCTCAAGCTGAAGGACCCTGAGGTTTACATGGACGCTGTGGGAAAGGATCTGGGTGAGACAATGGGTAATATAATTGCCGCATCATATCAGCTCATGGTTCAGACTCAGCCGGACGCTGTGCTGGTTTTGGGAGACACCAACTCCTGTCTGAGCGTTATCGGAGCCAAGCGTCTCCACATCCCCATCTTCCATATGGAGGCCGGAAACCGCTGTTTTGATGAATGTCTCCCTGAAGAAACAAACCGGCGCATTGTGGATATTATCTCTGATGTCAATATCTGTTACAGCGAACACGCACGCCGGTACCTCAATGCTTCAGGAGTGGCTCCTCAGCGCACATATGTTTCAGGCAGTCCCATGGCAGAAGTTCTCCATAATAACCTGGAGGATATAAGAAAGAGTGATATTCTCAAACGCCTCGGTCTTGAGAAAGGAAAGTATATCCTTCTGAGCGCGCACCGTGAGGAGAATATTGACACCGAAAAGAACTTCCTCAGCCTGTTCAATGCCATCAACGCCATGGCTGAAAAATATGACATGCCCATACTTTACAGCTGCCATCCCCGCAGCCGTAAACGCCTCCAGCAGAGCGGTTTCAAACTGGGCCCACGTGTTATTGCTCATGAGCCGCTCGGATTCCATGATTATAACAACCTGCAGATGAACGCATTTGCCGTTGTATCCGATTCCGGAACTCTACCTGAGGAATCTTCATTCTTCCTCTCGGTTGGAAATCCCATTGCTGCAGTATGTATCCGCACCTCCACAGAACGTCCTGAGGCACTTGACAAGGGGGACTTTATCCTGGCGGGTATTGATGAAGCCTCACTCCTGCAGGCAGTTGATGTAGCAGTTGAGATGAACCGCAACGGACACCTCGGCCTCCCGGTACCTAATTATGTGGATGAAAATGTCTCAGACAAAATTGTCAAACTCATCCAGTCATATACCGGAGTGGTAAACAAAATGGTCTGGCGCAAATTCTGAAAATATTTACGTTTGAACTGACTGACACAAATGAGTTACTCCATTATAATCAGGACATTATCCGGAGGAGAGAAATATCAACAGCTCCTTGATTCCATTGACTCCCAAACCCTTAAACCGGAACATGTATATGTGATACAGCCTCATGGGTGGGACGCACCCGCCCAGAGATTGGGTTATGAAGAATTCATCCATACCAAAAAGGGAATGTGGGAACAGAGAATATTCGGAATGGAATATTGTTATGACCAGCCGGAACATTCCAGATATCTTTTGGTCTGTGATGATGATGTAAAGTTTGAACCGAACTTTGCGGAATCGCTCCTTAAGATTGCAGAAGAATATAACTGTGACACTTTGGTTCCGATATCAGACCACAAAGCCGGCACCCTTAAGAACTTGTTTAACAACGTTTTAGGGGGGGGCGAACTGAGAACAAAAGTTCAAAATATAAAATTACCATTAAATCAAACGGGCGTTTCTCAGTTAACAATGATTTAAAAGACAATGTAAATCCCACTCAGAGCGGGCCATTTCAATGTTTCTTGATGCGGACAGGCATCACACCACTTTTAAAACTCAGAGAAGAATGTTGGTTGGATGAAACACGATATGCATGGCCTGATGATCAGGTCTTTTTTTATAAATCACATCTCTTAGGACTGCAGAATTTCAGCTGTAAACAGCCTAAATTCAAGCACCTTGACGGCAAATCAGGCATAGCGGTCAAAGAAAGATTGATAGACTATACATATTCCTGGGCTCGGAATTCAATAATATTCTGGAGAAAGTTTGTAATCAACCAAAAGAAAACAACCACGTCAAAACTGGGAGCCAAACTGAATTTCAAATATTATTTATTTATCAATTCTCTGATGTTGTTGATAAAAGGAAGTCCGTCCCGTGATTTATCTTTATTCAGAACATTCCGTAAAGGGATAAAAGACGGATATGCATACAGCATATAAACCGGGTAAAAAAAAGAAATCCATTGTTATTGTTTCAGGGGTTTATCCACCTGAACCGTATGTTTCCGCGCGGATGTCAGAAGCCATAGCGCTGGAGCTTGCCAAGACTGAGCAGGTTAAAGTCCTTTGTCCGGAAGTCTCAAGACCCGTCGGAAATGTAAAGCCCCGTGTCATTAATTGCACTGAGAACTATCAGGTTGTCACCCTGCCTTCATATACCTGCCCCGAGTCAAAGGTTGCTGGAAGACTTAAGGAAAGTTACAGTATCGGAAAGGAAACTGCACGATATATAAGAGAGAATAAGGATTCAATCGGAGTAATTTACGCCAACACCCACCCCACATTCGGACAGTATTTACTCATTGATGAGGCCCGTAAGCACGGAATTCCTGTTATAATTCATATTCAGGACATTTATCCGGAATCTCTTACAAAAAAGTTGGGAGCAATTGGAAAGATTATTGAACCACCCCTGACCGGATATGACGGCAAAAAGATAAAGCACGCTGCCAAAATCCTGACCATTTCCAATCAGATGAAACAGGCTCTGATTAAAAGCCGGGGGTATTCAGCCGAACAGGTGGAAGTGATTTACAACTGGCAGGATGAAAATCTGTTCAATACCGATTTTCCAAGGCAAAATTCAAAATTTACTTTTATGTTTTCAGGGAGTATAAATCCTACGGCTTCTGTGAAAACTGTTATAAAAGCTTTTGGAATGTCAGGCTTAAATGATTGCAGATTGGTGATAGCAGGAGATGGTTCTGATAAAGAAAACTGCAAAACTTTGGCGGCCGGTTATCCGGAGGCCGATATTGAATTTGTAAGCATTAGTCCTCAGACCGTTGCGCAGGTCCAGAGTCAGGCAGACGTACTCATTCTTCCGCTCAGACGCGGGATAAGCGCCACTGCCCTACCATCCAAGCTGCCAGCATACATGTTTTCTGCCAAACCCATAATTGCCTGTGTTGAAGGAGATTCTGAAATTGCGCATATAATCAGGACTTCTGAAGCCGGTTGGATTATTGATCCTGAAAATCCGGAGCAACTGAGTGAGAAGATGAAGGACTGTAAATTACTTTCAGCGGATATTCTCCGGAGTAAGGGATTGAAAGGCAGAAAGTATGCTCTGGAAAACTTTTCACAGAACTCCAACCTCTCAAGGGTTTGCAGTTTGATTAAGAAATATATTTAAGATGAAAGATATCTGTGTTAAAAATATTCCCTTGACTGACATGGATCAGGTTGTCAAGGTTCATGACAGCGCATTCAAGGGATTTTTTATGACAGAACTGGGAGACTCTTTTCTCAAAACTTATTATTCAAATGTGGCAAAATCTCCGGAGGGTATCCTCTTGGGAGCATATAATAATACGGAACTGATAGGATTCTGCGCAGCCTGTAAAAAAGCGGCAGGATTCAATTCGGGCCTAATTAAAAACAACTTATTTTCATTCGGCACCGCAGGCCTTCGCATTCTTTTTACAAGGCCTGGCGCCCTTTTAAGACTTTATAAAAATCTAACAAAAACAGGAAACAATCAGGACAACGGTGACTACGCTGAACTGATGTCTATTGCGGTCTCTGAAAAAGCTCAGAACACAGGCGCAGGAAAGGCATTGGTTAATCAACTTGAAAATGACTTGGTTAAGGACGGAATTTCCTCCCTTTCCTTAACCACAGACGTGCACCATAATGAAAAATCTCTGGCCTTTTACAGAAAAAGAGGTTTTGAGCAAATGTACCGGTTCACAACATACCCGGACCGCGAAATGTATCGATTAATAAAAAATTTGCATTCATAAATATAAATCATGACTGTAAAAAAGAATATTCCTTTCTCTCCGCCGGATATCACAGACGCTGAGATTGAAGAAGTATGTCAGGCTCTTCGTTCAGGATGGATCACCACCGGTCCCAAAACTAAGGAATTTGAACGCAAGATTTCTAAGTTTTGTAATACTGATAGATACAATGAGAATGGGGAACAGATTCCCACCACAGTATGCCTCAACTCTGCCACTGCGGCCATGGAACAGGCTCTCCGTGTTCTCGGCATAGGTGAAGGTGATGAAGTCATAATACCGGCATATACTTATACGGCCACAGCAAGTGCTGTTATTCATGTAGGGGCATTCCCGGTAATGGTGGATTGTGCTCCGGGCTCATTTGAGATGGACTATTCTAAACTGCCTGATCTCATTACTGAAAAGACCAAGGCCATAATGCCGGTTGACCTGGCCGGTGTAGTGGCTGATTATGATAAGGTTTTTGAAGCAGCGGAATTGAAGAAAAATATCTTCAAGCCCAATAATGATGTGCAGGACGCCTTTGGTCGTTGTATCATTGTGGCAGATGCAGCTCATGCTTTCGGAGCCATGAGACATGGCAAGATGTGCGGTGATATTGCAGATATGACCTCTTTCTCTTTTCATGCTGTTAAAAACCTGACCACGGCAGAAGGGGGAGCCCTCACCTGGCGTGCTCATGAAGGTCTGTCAGACTCTGAAATTTATAAAAAGCTCCAGCTTCTCTCACTCCACGGACAGAGTAAGGATGCCCTGGCCAAAACTCAGCTCGGAGCCTGGGAGTACGATATTATCGGGCCATGGTATAAATGTAATATGACAGATATCATGGCCGGAATCGGGTTGGCTCAGTTCAAGCGTTATCCTGAAATGCTCAATTACCGCCGTCAGATAATTGAAAAGTACAATGTTGCCCTGGAGCCTTTCAATGTCCAGGTTCTGGATCATTACTCCGGAGACCATTCCTCAAGCGGTCACCTTTATCTGGTGCGTCTGCTCAATGCTTCATTGGAACAGCGTAATGAAGTAATTATCAAAATGGCTGAGCGTGGTATTGCCACCAATGTCCATTACAAACCCCTGCCAATGATGACCGCATACAAAGCCATGGGATATGATATAAAGAATTTCCCAAATGCTTACGCCCAGTACTGTAATGAGGTGACCTTGCCTCTGTATACACGTCTGAGTGAAGAGGATGTTGAGTATGTCATTTCCAACTTTACAGATATTATTTCTAAAATTTGAAAAGATTATTTGACATAATAGCAAGTAGTATTGGGCTGATTATTCTCAGCCCGGTATTTTTACTGCTGGCCATCTGGATTAAACTTGACTCCAAGGGGCCTGTCTTTTATCGTCAGACCCGCGTGGGTAAGGATAATAAGGATTTCAGGCTCTATAAATTCCGCTCAATGCGTCCTGACAGTGATAAACACGGATTAATTACCGTAGGAGGTCGGGACCCGCGTGTAACCCGTTCAGGATATTTTATCAGGAAATATAAGCTGGATGAATTTCCTCAGCTCATCAATGTTTTTCTTGGTCAGATGAGCCTTGTCGGTCCTCGTCCAGAAGTACGGAAATATGTGGATATGTACACTCCGGAGCAGATGAAAGTTCTTTCTGTCAAACCCGGAATTACTTCTCTTGCTTCCATAAGATACCGCAATGAGAATGAAATACTTGCGCAAGCTGATGACCCTGACAGGTGTTATATTGAAAAAGTAATGCCTGACAAGCTTGAAATTGACCTGCAGTACGTTAATCAGGCATCTTTCCTGAATGATATAAAACTTATCTTCAGTACTTTCAAAGCCATTGTAACGGAATAAACATACACCATTCTATAACTGTCCGTAATAACGGAGCGGCCGGGGTTGATGTTTCAAGCCCGGCCGCTCTGTTTATTTTTGTGTTGGCTTATTTCACATACTTTGAGTTATATGTGAGGATGTCATATATTTCCTGCTGGCGGGTGGCGAGTTCGGGACGCAGGATGGAGACTTCCGCTGCATCAACTATCTTGAGGTCAGCGTAGCGGTCCTCTCCGTCCAGGAAGGCGTCAAGTTGTCCGTCCGGTGCGGCACTGTCCAGTGTTAGGGATGGTGTCTTCTGCGGGTTGTATCTGTAAAGGTCCCAGTATCCGGTCTGAACTGCCTTCTTCTCCTCAATTATGGAGTGGCCCATGCCTGCACGTATGCCGTGATTGATACACGGACAGTAAGCTATTACAATGGATGGCCCGGGATGTGCATCCGCTTCTGTGAGCGCATCAATGGTCTGCTGATAGTTTGCTCCCAGAGCAACTGATGCCACATAGATATCAGGATATGTCATCATCATGCGTCCCAAGTCTTTCTTATACGTGCGTTTACCGTCAGCTGAATACTTGGTCACAGCACTCAGCGGAGTGGCCTTTGAGGTCTGGCCGCCAGTATTGGAATAACACTCCGTGTCCATTACCAGCACATTTATATCAACATTCTGAGCCAGCACATGATCAAGGCCTGCAAAGCCGATATCATACGCCCATCCGTCTCCGCCTATAGCCCAGACACTCTTTTTTACCAGAAGGTCAGAAGCGGCCATAATTGCATCGTATCCCGGAGTCTCTGGATTGGCTTTCAGTGCTGAAAGGACTTCTGCAGAGGCTGTCACGCTCTTGGCTGCATCCGCTCTGTTATCCAGCCAGTTCTGGAGCGCTGTTTTAACCTCAGCGGTAGTGTCCGGATTGGATATGGTCTGCTTCACGTCGGCTGCCAGTTGCTCCCGTCTGTGCATTATAGCCAGCGCAATGCCGTAACCATATTCAGCATTATCCTCAAAGAGGGAATTACCCCATGCCGGACCCTGGCCGTGTCTGTTAGTGCAGTAAGCGTTTGAAGGATAATTGGCGCCCCAGATAGATGAGCAGCCAGTGGCATTGGCAATTACCATACGCTCACCCATCAGCTGGGTAAGCAGTTTGACGTAAGGAGTTTCTCCGCAACCGGCGCAGGCTCCTGAGAATTCAAGCATAGGCTCAAAGAACTGGGAACCGTTGATGGTATCACGCGGAACCACATTGTCCTTTATTGAAATATTATTCTGGACGTAATTGAGCAATTCCTTCTGTTCCTCCAGGTCCTGCTCAATGGGAACCATTGTCAGAGCATGACCGGGGCAGACAACCGCACATGATGAGCAGCCAGTACAATCCTGAGGATAAACCTGAATCCTGTATTTATACCCTGTAATCTTTCCGCGCCCGTCACTGGTAATAAGGCCTTCAGGGAGTTTGCTTGCCTCATCCTTGTCAATCAGATAAGGACGGATTGATGCATGTGCGCACACCAGTGAACATTCAGTACATTCCACGCACTTGGTAGGATCCCATTGCGGTATAAAATCCGCAATAGTACGTTTTTCATAAGCAGTGGTACCCATTGGCATGGTACCGTCCGGCGTAAAGGCCGATACGGGAAGCGAATTACCCTGGAGCCTGTCACATACCTCAGCCACATTCTTTACAAAAGCCGGAACATCAGCCTCCGTTTCAGCTGACTCATCCTGTGCCTCAGCCCATGAAGCGGGATAATCAATGAGCTGAATGGCCGCTTCAGCGTCTTCAACGGCGGCTATATTGTCATTGACAACCTGACCGCCTTCATGTTTGTACATTGTGGTAATATACTGTTTGAGGGCTGTCAGAGCCTGTTCAAACGGGATTACCGGTTTGAGTTTGAAGAATACTGTCAGCATTATCATGTTGATACGTACTCCCAGGTTATTCTTCTGTGCAATCTTCAGTGCGTCAATATTGTAAAACTTCACCTTACCCTGAGCGATACGCCGCTTCATGGATGCCGGAAGCTTACGTTCCATATCTTCAGGCGTCCAGGATGAGTTAAGTACAAAAATACCCCCCTCAACCAGGCTGTCAACCATTTTGAAACGGTCAACGTATGCACTCTTGTTGCAGCCCACATAATCCGCCTGCTCAATACCATACGCCTGCTTGATGGGATTGGGACCGAATCTCAACTGGCATACGGTGTATCCTCCGCTCTTCTTGGCAGAATACTCAAAGTAAGCCTGGCTGTAAAGATCTGCAGACTCTGTTATGATCTGGGCTGCGGTGCGGGTTGAACCAACTGTGCCGTCAGAACCCATACCGTAAAAAATAGCAGCCGTCACGCCGGGATCCGGAAGAATAAGACGCTCACCCAATGGCAGGGATTTTCCGGTTACATCATCCTCAATTCCCACAGTGAATCCGCGTTTGGGCTCAGCTGACTCAAGATTCTTGAATACCGCTTCCACCATTGTTGGGTCAAACTCCTTGGAACCCAGGCCATAACGTCCTCCGATCACCATTATATCACGCCCGGACGCCTGAACCGCTGCCGCCACATCAAGATACAGGGGCTCACCCAGAGAACCCTGCTCCTTGGTGCGGTCAAGCACTGCAATACGCTTAACACTCTGAGGAATAGCCTTGAGAAGATCTTCAGCAGAGAACGGACGGTAAAGACGCACCTTAACTGCTCCGTAGTTTCCTCCGCGCTTATTGAGCTCGTTAATGGCGTATTCTATCACATCAGTGGATGAAGCCATGGAAACTATGATATTCTCTGCAGTTTCAGATCCTATATAATCAAAAAGATGATACTGGCGGCCGGTCAGCTTGGCCACCTGGTCCATGGCCTGCTGTGTGATTTCAGGTACCGCATCATAAAATTTATTCCTTGCCTCAGTATTCTGGAAATAAACATCCCAGTTCTGGGCAGAACCGCGCAGGTCAGAATGTTCCGGATTCATGGAACGTGCACGGAACCCGGCAACTTTGTCCAGCGGCAACAGTGGCTTAAGTTCATCAAATGAAGCCACATCAATGGTGGCAGTCTCATTTGAAGTCCGCCAGCCGTCAAAGAAATGAAGCACAGGTACACTGCTGTTCAGCGCCATAAGGTGAGACACAATGGCCATATCATGAGTTTCCTGAACAGAGGCAGAAGCCAGCATGGAGAAGCCGGTGGCACGGCAGGCCATAACATCCTGATGGTCACCGAATATACTCAGAGCATGTGTGGCCAGGGAACGGCAACCGACATGAAAAACACCGGGCAAAAGTTCTCCCGCAATCTTGTACATATTAGGAATCATCAGCATCAGACCCTGAGAGGACGTAAATGTGGTGGCAAGGGCACCTCCGGCCAGGGCACCGTGAGTGGCACCGGCAGCCCCGAGTTCACTTTCCATCTCCTGAACCTGCATGGGTGCTCCAAGCAGATTCTTAAGACCTGAAACACGCCATTTATCCGCCACCTCACCCATTGAGGCAATCGGAGTTATGGGGTAAATAGTTGCCACCTCGCTGAATGCGTAAGCAATATAAGACGCCGCCGTGCAGCCGTCCATACTCATTTTCTTCATTGTTGATACGGATTTATAAAAACTATTCCGTTCAATTAACAAATTAAAATCTGGAATAGTTCAGCTCCGGGAAACAGCTGCACAAAAAAAACGAGGCACACGGCATTGACATCTGCGTGTACCTCGGTTAAAATTGGAGGGGAGGTAGAAATCAGTTCTTGGAAGCTTCAAGAGAAACTTTGCGGAATTCCTTCATGAGCTTTTCAAGTTCAAGTGATGCCTTGCGGGCACGTGTGCCGGCAGCCTTGTTGTTCTTTTCAAGCTGAAGGGTTGCGTCGGTCTTGAATGCCTCGTAAGCAGCTGTGATCTGGGTCAGTAATGCTTCCATTTGGATTAAATTTTTAAAGGTTATTATATGGTTTGTAGTTCTGTACTTATGTGATTTATGAGTCTATTATTATTTCAATCAGCTTCCATGTAAACGGTGTGGTCCTCAATACCTGCCTCAGCCAGTGCCTGCCGGCGCTCCGTGCAAGTCCCGCATACGCCGCAGTGGTGCTCAAGACCCTTGTAACAGGAATAGGTCTGAGTATAGTCAATGCCCAGGTGTTTACCGCGGAGCGCAATCTGAGCCTTGGTCAGCAGTGTATAAGGAGCCTTCACCTTAATGCCGTCATATGTACCCTCCTGAATAGCCTTGCTCATGGCATCAATAAACTCCTTGCGGCAGTCAGGATACAGGGCATGATCTCCACTGTGGTTGGCAATCATGACAGTGGTGAGACCGTTGCTTTCCGCCAGACCGGCAGCCGCAGCCAGCATGATACCGTTTCTGAAAGGCACCACCGTGCTCTTCATATTGTCAAAGTCATAACTGCCGTCCGGAACCGCATCGGCACCCTCAAGCAGTGAACTGTAAAAATGCTCACCTATAAAAGAAAGATCAATCTCCACAAGCTCAATGCCTAACTGACGGCAATGATAACGTGCCCATTCAAGTTCACGGGCATTATGATTGGAACCGTAACAGAAGTTGACAGCCATCTCTATGCTATCCTTGTACTCATATAGCATTGTCACAGAGTCCATACCCCCGGAGAGGACCATCACTGCATTTCTCTTACTATTGTGCATTTTTCCTATATCTTTTTTAGAATTCAAGCGGGAAGGCTGCGGCCATCCTGTCTGACACCAGTTTCTGATGCTCACTGTCTCCCCAATTTGCAAAGGGGATAATGGATATTCCACCACGGGGCATGAATATACCACGGACCTCAATATAACGCGGTTCCATCAGTTTCCTCAGGTCATTCATAATGATATTGACGCAGTCCTCATGAAAATCGCCGTGATTACGGAAACTGAACAGATACAGCTTCAGACTCTTGCTCTCAACCATCTTCCGGTCAGGAATGTAATTAATCAGAATCTTGCCAAAATCCGGCTGTCCAGTCTTGGGGCATAATGAAGTAAATTCCGGACATGTAAACGTAACCAGATAATCACGCTCCGGATGCTTGTTCTCAAATGTTTCAAGTATCTCAGCACAGTAATCTGAGGGGTATCTCGTGGTGTTGGACCCGAGCAAGGTTAACGTGTTTGTGTCTCTTTCTGGAATCATGGGGCAAACATACAAAATATTATTTGAATCACAAAAATAATATGCAATTTTTTTCATTTCCGCTCCCTTATTACTATCTTTGCCCATAATTCCCGAAGTTCAAATAACATGGATATAATCAACCGTGAATCATTTAACAGCAACCTGCTTGCTGAGATACGACAACTTATAGACTCTACAAAGGCCCAAGTGGCCGTAGCCGTCAACTCGGCTATGACCATGATGTATTGGCATATCGGAAACCGAATCAATTGCGAATTGCTTGATGGAGAACGAGCCGCTTATGGCAAAAAAATTGTTGCGAATCTGGCCAAAGAACTTACCGACCAATACGGAGGTCGCGAGTTTTCGGAGAAAAATCTTAACCGTATGCGGCTTTTCGCCACACGATTTCCAGACTTGGAAATTTGGACACCACTGTTGTCCAAATTGTCATGGTCTCATTTTCTGCAAGTTATGCCAATTGAAGATGACTTGGCCAGAAACTTTTACCTCACTATGGCCTCTGACCAGCGATGGTCATGCATACATCATCCAGAATGAGTTTCTGTAAAGACTCAGCCCAACCACAACCCGGAACCGTCACCCGTGAATTATCTTTGAAGACTTCATTGACCTCTCCTCTTTCTGAATCTACAA
>CAZNBD010000001.1:101121-104719 GCA_964571405.1 uncultured Bacteroides sp.
ACCCGTGAATTATCTTTGAAGACTTCATTGACCTCTCCTCTTTCTGAATCTACAATTTTTTTGTACTTTTGCATTCTGAAAGCAAAAAGATAATCTCATTTTATGGAGAAATCTATAAATATAAACGGTCAGAAAATTGCATATTACGTTTCCGGAGCCGGACCGGTTCCGGTGGTGGTTATGCACGGCTGGGGGTGTCAGGCAAGCACTGTCAAGGTCCTGGCTGAAGCTGCCCTCTGTCCGGATACCACCGTTTATAATCTTGATCTCCCCGGATTCGGAGCCTCTCCTGAACCTCCTGAGAACTGGGGAATAGAACAATACACAACCTGCATTGAGGATTTCTGCCGGGAACTGAACCTTAAGAAGCCCGTTCTGATAGGTCATTCCTTTGGCGGCCGAATCGCAATCCTGATGTCATCCCGAACTCCGGTCAGCAAGGTTATCCTGGTGGACGCAGCCGGAATCAAACCCTCACGTCCCCTCAGTTATTACTGCAAGGTTTACTCCTTCAAAATTGCTAAAAGACTCCTGCCGCTCCTGCTGGGACATAAGCGCGGGCAGGCAGCCATAGACCGCTGGCGCGGAAAAGCAGGCTCCTCTGATTATGCTGCAGCCTCGCCGGTCATGCGCCATATAATGAGCACCGTAGTGAACGAAGATCTAACAGACCGCCTCCATCTCATAAAAGCTCCAACCCTTCTCATCTGGGGAGAAAAAGATACTGCAACCCCCTTGAAGGACGCCAAGAAGATGGAACGCCTCATTCCCGATGCAGGACTCGTTTCTTACCCTGAAGCAGGACATTACTCCTTTCTGGACCGTCCCGCTCAGACCGCAGCAGTGATCCGCAGTTTTATAAACTCGTAATTCTTTTAAATAATGATATTTGCCATCTGCCTTCTTTCCTTATTCTTTTCTGCCGCCCTGCTCAATATGGGTCTGCGCAGAGACCTGATGATGCTCCAGCAGAATTCTTACCGTGCCTCACGATATATCGGCTGGTTCAAGCAGAGCAATGAAAGCACTTCATGGTTGAGGCTCAGCAGCGTGGCCGTCCTCATATTCTGCCTGGCAAATTTCTGCCCACTTATTGCCGCCGCAGCTCTCATTATAATATATTCCTTCATTGTCACCCTCATACTGGCCCGGCGCAAGTATAAGAAACCGCTGGTAATGACGGCACGCGTAAAACGCATAATGGCAGTGAGCGTACTCCTCATCGCTCTGATAGTAGCGGCAGTAATATTGTTTATAGGCCACACGGCAGAACAGCGCCTTGTTTACTCCTCCATTACCCTGATGGCATGCTTCTGGATTTCACCCCTGATAATGCTGGCGGCAAACTGGCTCCTCACACCCGTTGAAAAAAGTATTACAGACGGTTATACACGCGATGCCCGGAAGATACTTGCATCCATGCCGGACCTCAGAATCATAGGCATCACAGGAAGTTACGGAAAGACAAGCACCAAGCACATCCTCACCCGCATCCTCAGCCAGAAATATGAGACAGTCATGACACCCGGCAGCTTCAACACCCCCATGGGAGTGGTACGCACCATCCGTGAGCACCTCAAACCGTATACAGAAGTTTTTGTGGTGGAAATGGGAGCCAAGAACCCCGGAGACATCAAGGAAATATGTGACATAGTACACCCTCAGAACGGACTCATCACAGCCGTCGGCCCGCAGCATCTTGAATCATTCAAGACAATAGAACGCGTCCAGGCCACAAAGTTTGAACTCGTAGACGCGCTGCCCTCTGACGGAGTGGCAGTACTGAACAATGACTTTCCCAAGATTGCAGACCGCCCCGTTGAAAACGTCAAAGCCATCCGTTATGCCGTAACAAATGCAGACGGAGCTGATTACATCGCCACAGATATCAAATACAGTCCCACCGGGACAACTTTTGTCATCAAGGACACCCGCACAGGCAGCGCACTGCCCCTGTACAGCCCCCTGTTGGGTGAATGTAACGTATCCAATATCCTCGGCGCAGCAATAATGGCCCGCTGCATGGGAGTGGAAGATGAACACATAACATATGCCGTAGAACACCTGGAGCAGATAGAGCACCGCCTCAGCATACGCCGAATCCCCGGAGGAATAAACATCCTTGACGATGCCTTCAACAGCAACCCCGTAGGCTCCGCCATGGCACTGGACGTACTCTCAGCCATGAACACCGGAAAACGCATCCTCATAACACCCGGAATGATAGAACTCGGCACCCGGCAGTTTGACCTCAACAGAGATTTCGGAGCCAAGGCAGCCGGATGCGCCGATATCGTAATAGTAGTAGGACTTTATAACCGTGACGCAATAACAGAAGGACTCCGACAGGCCGGAGCTCCCGAGTCAATGATATACCTGGCCGATGACTTCAACCATGCTCAGGCCATCCTCCGCACCATCCAGGCACCCGGAGACACAGTGCTGTATGAGAATGACCTGCCGGACACATTCAAATAATCATCTGCCCGCATACCCTTTAATATAACTTCCATAACATAATGAAAACCACAGTAGGAGTATTTTTTGGCGGACGCTCCACAGAACATGAAATTTCAGTTCTCTCCGCCTGTCAGGCCATGGCAGCCATGGACAAAGACAAATACAACATCATCCCCATATATATTTCCAAAGAGGGCAAATGGTACACCGCCCCTGAACTGATGGACGTGAAGAATTACCGTGCCGGAGTAAAACAACTCCTGGAGCGCTGCACAGAAGTTTACATGCGCCCCATATACGGAGATTACAACCTGTACCGCAGCGCACCCGCAGGACTGTTCGGAAAGAAAGGGCCCCTTGCCACACTGGATGTTGTAATACCCGTGCTTCACGGCAGCAACGGAGAAGACGGCGTTTTTGAAGGCATCCTGGACAGCATCGGAATCCCTTACGCAGGCTGTTCAACCCTCGCCTCAGCCAACGGCATGGACAAGATCACCATGAAAATGATACTCGCAGCCGATGGAATACCCGTAGTAGATTACGTATGGTTCACAGACAAACAGTGGTTCAGCCAGCGCGATGAACTCATAAAAAAGATAGAAACCCGGCTCGGATACCCCGTCATAGTCAAGCCCGCCAACTTAGGTTCCAGCGTAGGCATAGGCCGGGCAGCAGACCGCGCCCAGCTCCTGGAGAGAGTAGCTGACGCACAGAGATACTCCACACGCATCATAGTAGAAGACATGGTAGAGAACCTCCAGGAAATCAATTGCTCCGTACTCGGAGACGCCGATGAGTATCAGACCTCAGTACTGGAAGAACCCATCAAATCAGGAGATATCCTCTCATATACAGACAAATACCTCGGCGGCTCAAAAGACAGCCAGGGAATGCATGCCGCAGCCAAAAGAATACCCGCCCAACTTCCTGCGGACCAGACCAAAGAAATACAGCGCCTGGCCGGAGAAACATTCCGCGTATTAGGCTGCCACGGCGTGAGCCGCGTAGACGTAATGATAGACGCCAACACCGGGAAAATATACGTCAATGAAATAAACACCATCCCCGGATCACTGTCATTTTACCTCTGGGAAGCAGCCGGAATACCCTTTGACCAGCTCATGGACCGCCTCGT
>CAZNBD010000001.1:104819-112505 GCA_964571405.1 uncultured Bacteroides sp.
CTGTCTATCACTGCGTCTGTATATCTGATTGAATTGTCATACGCGTTCATTAATTCTGACCGGTTTCTTACGCTGGCTTCTGTGGCATTATCCGGTGTGAAATGATGATACTCATCTGTGTATCGTTCACGGTAATTGAAGTGTGAGCCATATGTATGGAGTACGGCCATCTTCTTGGCTGAGTCGCTGTCTTCTTCCAGGAATTCCCGGAGGACTCCGCACAGTTCCATGTCATGATGATATGTTCCGGAGTCTGTGAGGAACTGTACTGTATCGGCTTCCTGGCCGAATGCATCTATCAGTGCTCCGTTTCTCTGCTGGTTAGACAGGTATGCTGTCTTATACCCGGCTTCGTTGAAGCAGCTTATTATTGATTTGGCGGCATTGATGGAGTCCTGAAAATGGATGGCTCCGAGGTGTGTCATGAGCAGGGGCACACTCTTGTGTGTGGTATTGCTTTCAGACATTACATGGCTGAAGTTGACCAGATTACTCCGTTTGCTCAGACGCGGATTTGTTTCTCTCTCATATCCGTTCAGCTGCCAGTTTCCGGCTCTTGAGGTCTCTCCTATTACGAGTACGTAAACCTCAGGCTCATCCGTATGTGTATCAACTGAATTGAAGCTGAAGTCTGCGCTCTCCTGATCATGATGTTGATTTTCTCCATAACGTTCCACTGCGGTGAACATATTGGATATCACATTGACCGGGAAGAGCTTGCGGTCAGGAGCGTAATTTTCTCTGTCATACGCAAAGCTGCCTGCAAGGGTTATCATACCTACGGCTGTGAGGAGCGCTCCGGTTACGAGGCCGGCTTTACGCTGACCTTTCCCTATCCTGTCCCTGTTTATGAGTGACCACACTGCAAGCACCAGGGGCGGCAGGTACAGGATCAGTACCATTCCGATGGCTCCGAGTAAGTTGTCAAGGAGTTCTCCGGCTTCTTTTGAATTTGTGGTTACCACATTGAGGAACATATCTATGGCAATGATGGATTCCCCATAGAGGTCATGGATCACAATTTCAAATGCGGCCAGTATCATGAAGAAAATCAGTGACAGGACGGCCCATCCTGTTTTACGCCAAACCGCGCACCATAACAGGTAGACACCCAGTGGAAGTACAATATTTACGGTCCGGTCCCAGGCCGTGTAATCAATCTCCGAGATGCTCAGGAGTATATTGGGTACAATCAATACTGCCGGAGTGAGCCACATCAGCAGTGTGGGCATCCAGTTCTTTTTATCTGTTTGCATATGAATGTCAGAAAGCTTCATTTATACTGAAAATTACACCGGACTGATGGCGTCCAAAGCCGAGATCAAGCCGTACATTTACTCTTTTCTTAAATTCCCATCTGTAACCTACGCCCCAGTTGGGAAGTACTTTTTTCCAGCGCAGTGCACTGAATTTGGGGAAGACGGTTCCGGCACCTATCCAGGCCACCACTCCGTTACGCTTCCATATGTGCTGTCTCAGTTCCAGACAGACGTCAGCCTCACATTTATCACGGTACCGTCCCTCAAAATATCCGCGCATGTTCTCACTGCCGCCCAGGGTGCCTAAGAGGCCCCAGGGGGTGTTTCCGTATGTCAGACGGGTGTGGAACCGGAACGCCAATACTGCGTCTTTCCACAGGGGATTATATGAATTAAATGTGAATTCTGTCAGGGAGAAAGCATATTTATTGAACAGGAAGCGGGGATTGAAGCGCTGGTCAAGACGCACGTAAATTCCCTTATATGCATTGGAAAGGAAATCCCGGGTATCATACTGGAGAGTAAATCCAACTCCTAAATTAAATGTACGGGGGCTCTCGCCTTCCCACAGTTCCGGTCTTTTTCTTTTATGGGCATTGAGATAATCAAAAGCCATTTCCGGACCTATGTAAAGCGCTTCACCTATTCTCCATACATAACTGGCGCGTGCCTGGGAACAGAGATAACGGAATGTGCTCTCGTTTTCATCATTGACGTCCATGTCATAACCTATGCCCCAGAACTTGGTGGAGATACTGGCAAAGTTTACGTCATAATTGAGACGTGCACGGTCCGCAGGCATAATATGAGTGCCACGCACACCAAGCTGGAAAAACATACTTGTTGTGGCCTTGGCATAAAGGCTTACATCTGAGGGGGGTAAGATGCTATCATTTTTATCAGTGTGATACAGACCTGCTGCAACAAGTCCTATACCGAACTTGGTATCTGATGAATAGTAAGGGCCTCCTATGAAACTGAAGTCAAATGGCTTATAGGGTTTGGGCTTATTGGCGTCATCAAGATACTGCATGATCTTGCCTATAATACCGCGGCGAACGGGTGTCTCCACAGTATCAACGGCCACAGTGTCCTCTGCGGCCCGGCTGCTGACGCTGATTCCCAGCAATATAAGCATAAGTGTGATGATGCGGTGTGATGAAGTCATTATTTGCTTGAATAAATATCTTTGTAATAATAACAAAATTTTCTTAACTTTGTTAGCGTAAAAAGAAAAAAAATTACCAAAATGGACAATTGTGATGCCATAAAGCTCAACATTGCCAAGCCTAACATACACATTATCCTTGACGTTCTCCGTGAATACGGGATTGAAGAGGCTGTGGTTTCCCCCGGTTCCAGGAATGCACCGGTGGTTGTGGCCTTGAACCGTGCAGGATTCAAGCTCACAATGGTTATTGATGAGCGGACGGCAGCCTTTGTGGCCTTGGGCATTGCTCTCCGCAGCGGAAAACCTGTTGCACTGTGCTGCACCTCAGGAACTGCCGTACTCAATTATGCACCTGCACTGGCGGAGGCATATTACCGGCGCATACCCCTGATTGCCCTGACGGCTGACAGACCATATTACTCAGTGGATCAGCGAGACGGGCAGACTATCCGCCAGACTGAAGCACTCGGTGCCATTACGCGTTGTTGCGTGGATATTCAGGAAAAGATGAATCCGGGCATGGTTAACAGATTGGTGAACAAAGCTCTGTGGGCTGCCACTGCCTCAATCCCCGGTCCGGTGCAGATAAATATAGGCCTCTCGGCACCACTCACTCCAATGGAAGAGCTGGCACCTGATCGTCCGCGGGGGTACCGGATCCATTCCGTTCAGCCCTCGGGCGAGACTCTCTCTGAAGAAATTCTGGAAACTATAAGCAGTGCCGGGTCCGTGGCTCTCTTAAATGCCTCACTGAATCCGGACGAGGAACTTTCACACGCAGTTGATTCACTCTCCGATAGAATGATATGTCTCAGTGAAGTTTTCAGCGGAGGCACGGCCGCCTTCCCAACTTCCGTTATATCAGAAAACCCGGCTCCACCCTCTGCACCTGACTTACTCCTTTTAATCGGCGGCCCTGTGGTGAGTGACAGACTCAAATTCTGGCTCAGGGAGGCCCGGACTCTCATCTCCATCGGATACGATGATGAACCCGTTGACACATACAGAAACCTCAAGGCCTGTATCCAGATGTCTCCGGTCAGATTCCTGAGTCTCATTCCCCGGGAGCTTCCGGCATCAGAGGAATATTTCCACCGGTGCACGGAGATTTTAAAAGACGCCCTGCCGTCAGTTCTGAATGACAAGCTGTTTAACGCAATCTTCAGCCACATCCATTCCGCTGATACAAACATAATTCTGAGCAACGGAATGACCGTACGCCGCGCTTCATGCGCCGCTCTGCCCGCAGGAAGGATTTTTGCCAACCGCGGTGTAAGCGGCATAGACGGGGTTACATCCACAGCTGTGGGAATACATTTGGCAGACAGTTCCGCTCTCACCCTCCTGATAACAGGCGATATGAGTGCCGCGTATGATGCCGGAGCTCTGGCTGTACATGGAATCGGACCCAATTTCAAGATGATTGTAATCAACAATGCCGGAGGGGACATATTCCGCCATGTGGCCACAACCGCCTCCCTCCCCGAACGCGATCAGTTCTTTGTGGCTCCTCCCCAGTTCCCACTGAGCAAGCTGGCTGATGCTTATGGATTTAAGTACATCAGCTCTTCTGAGGAAGATATTGATTCAGCCATGTCAGCCCTGCTCTCTTCCCCAAAAAAAGTAATTTTAGAAATAAAAGAAAATATTACATTATGACCAGAATCTGGACACCCGTAAAACAGTACACGGATATTCTGTTTGACACGTATAAAGGTATTGCACGTATCACCATAAACCGTCCGGAAGTTTATAATGCCTTCCGCCCCCTGACAAATAAAGAAATCCTTGATGCACTGGACATCTGCCGGGATAATCCTGAAATACGAGTTGTGGTTCTGACCGGAGCCGGCGATAAAGCTTTCTGCTCCGGAGGCGACCAGAATTACAAAACCTCAGGAGGATACCGTGATACAGACGGCACACCCCGCCTCAATGTCCTTGACATCCATAAGGCCATACGCTCTCTTGTCAAGCCCGTTATTGCCGCAGTAAACGGTTATGCCATAGGCGGTGGCAATGTTCTTCAGGTTGTATGCGATCTCTCCATTGCATCTGAGAACGCCCGCTTCGGACAGACCGGGCCTAAAGTGGGAAGCTTTGACGCCGGATTCGGTTCATCTTACCTTGCGCGCTGCGTCGGCCAGAAGAAAGCCCGTGAAATCTGGTTCCTCTGCAGACAGTACACTGCGCAGGAAGCCCTGGAAATGGGTATGATAAACAAGGTTGTCCCACTGGAAAAACTGGAGGATGAAGTGGTGGAATGGTGTGAGACCATTATGTCTCGCAGTCCCTTTGCCATCAGAATGATTAAACGCGCACTCAATGCTGAGCTTGACGGCCAGCACGGCCTGATGGAATTTGCCGGGGACGCCACTCTGATGTATTATCTTATGGACGAGGCCCAGGAAGGAAAGAACGCTTTCCTTGAAAAACGTGATCCCGACTTTGACAAATACCCCCAGTTCCCGGGATGAGCTTGACAGCAGAGTGGGTCAGATACCGCCTCAATTTTAATTTTGAGGCAATAACATCACGCCAGCGGATGACCTTTAAGGATACATATTTCATCCGGCTCAGAGATGGGAACGGCTCTTCAGTGGTGGCGGAGGTTCCGCTTTTCAAGGGCCTGTCAGCTGATGACGTTCCGGAATTTGAAAGTGTTCTTTCAGCCGTATGTCTCCGTCCTGAAGCGTGGCAGGAGTGCCCGTTCTCAGCCATACGCTTCGGGTTCTCTGATGCTTTTCACCGTTTAAAGGATTCCGGGAAAGATTCAGACTGGGAGAAAGGTCACTGCGGGATTCCCATAAACGGTCTGGTATGGATGGGAAGCGCAGAGGTAATGGCAGAACGAATGGAAGAAAAACTCCGTCAGGGTTTCAAGGTTATCAAAATCAAGATAGGAGCCTTGAACCTCCGGGATGAAATCAGGCTCATCTCCTCACTGCGTTCACGCTTCACCCCTGAGCAGTTGGAAATCAGACTGGATGCAAACGGAGCTTTCACACCGCACAACGCACCTGAAATTCTTGAAAGCCTTGCACAGTACCATATCCATTCGATAGAGCAGCCAATCAAGGCCGGAAATCCGCAGGAAATGGCCGGAATATGCGCCGGCTCCCCCATTCCCATAGCTCTGGATGAGGAACTCATCGGCTTCCGCAGCCCACAGCAGCAGGAAGAACTTCTCAGCATCATAAAACCGCAGTATATCATCCTCAAGCCATCCCTCTGCGGAGGTTTTGAGGCTGCTGATAATTATATCAGAGCTGCAGAAAAACTCGGAATAGGATGGTGGGCGACTTCCGCACTTGAAAGCAATATAGGCCTTTATGCCATAGGAAGATGGCTCGCGCACAAGCAATTCTCTCTGCCCCAAGGTCTCGGAACCGGAGCTCTGTATTCAAACAACATCGCATCGCCACTGCAGATGCGGGATGCAGCCCTCTGGTATAACCCCGCCGTAACATGGGGAAGCACAGACTCTTTACCCTGGCACTCATGAAAGATTTTATCCATAACTTTCAGTCAGACAGAAAAAGCGTATATGCCCGCACATCCGGTTCAACCGGAAAACCCAAACGCATACGCCTGCTCAAAGAAGATATGCGCGCAAGCGCACAGGCCACCAACGCTTTTTTCGGAATAACCGCCAACTCCGTCCTGGCCTGCCCACTGAGCACTGATTACATAGCCGGAAAAATGATGTATGTGCGCGCACTCTGTGCAGGATGCCGGGTCATTTCCCTGCCTGTAAGTAACAACATCATCATCCCGTCCGGCCAGGAAAGCATTGATCTTCTGGCCGTAGTTCCCACACAGATGCCCTCACTCCTCCACCCCGGCTCCGGAGTAAAGAAAGTACGGAATTTACTCGTAGGGGGTGCAACTCCGGATTACAGCATCTGTCCTAAAGTGGCCGCCCTCGGACCCCGCGTATGGGTCTCATACGGAATGACAGAAACCTGCAGCCACATCGCACTGGCAGATGCATCTGACCCGCAGAGAATATACCATGCCATGCCCCAAGTCAGCTTCTCAATCTCACAGCGCGGCACACTCGTGGTTCACGTACCACACCTGAAAATCAAACAAGTAGAAACAAACGACTTCGTAGAACTCATTGATGCACAGAGCTTCCGGTATCTCGGCCGGGCAGATTTCGTGATCAATTCCGGAGGACTCAAACTCCACCCGGAAAGCCTTGAACAGAAATATGCGCCATACCTCCCCGGCCTAAACTTTTACCTCACCTCCGAACCCGATCCCGCCTTAGGGGAACGACTCGTCATAGTAGTAGAAGGCACACAACAGACCGCCGACCACGCCCTGCAAACCCTCCGCGCCGCCTTCCCGGACCACAAACACCTCCCCCGCCGCGCCCACAGCCACCCCACCCTCCCCCGCACCCCCACCCCCAAACCCAAACGCCAGAAACTCATTTGAAGATTATGTGCAGGCGTTGTGGCGTTATAAAAAATATCTTTATATTTGCATTGTGAATTTATGATACTATGCTAAACTATTTAAAAACTCTTTATTACAATTTTCACTTCTTTGGTATCCAAGGGCTTTTGCACTTACCGCTTATTGTTTATAAGGGTGTTTTATTCAAAGATACCAGTGGAAAAATAACGGTTAACGGTAAGCTTAAAACAGGAATTATCCGCATTGGGAGTCATGAACCTCTTGCCACGAAAGATCTGGCATATGAAAGAACCATAATGGATATTTCCGGAGAATTGCTTGTTGATGGGAATGTTCACATAGCTCCCGGATCCCGGATAAGTATTGATAAAGGTGCGCGTTTGAAATTTGGGAATAATTTCAATAGTACGGGTAACTGTACCATCATTTGTAATTCTGAGATAAATATTGGTAATGATTGTCTTTTTTCATGGGATATCCAGCTGATGGATTCAGACTTTCATAAAATTTATGATAATAAAGGTGTGTGTATTAATCCACCAAAAAGGATTGATATCGGTAACAACGTTTGGATTTGTAGCAAGGCCACAATTCTTAAAGGTGTTAGGATTCCTGACGGATGTGTTGTTGGTGCCGGTTCTGTACTTTCTGGCCAATTCAGAACTGAAAATTCTATAATTGCTGGAATTGGTAAGAATTGCCAAATTGTAAGATCTGAAATTAAGTGGGTGCCTTGATTTTAGAAACAAAATATATGCAAAAAACTTTTGTTAGTTACGGGAATTTTTGCTATCTTTGCGGCGGATTTTGAGCGCGTGGGCGGGAGGT
>CAZNBD010000002.1:0-85375 GCA_964571405.1 uncultured Bacteroides sp.
TTTAAGATTTATTAACACGCATGCGAAGCAGCGGGGTAAGTATTTGAGGGTCAGGGACGCGAGGGTTGTGCCGTACCTCCGGCACGGTGGTTTTTTGGGGAGGGGGGGGCTGGGTCCCGCACACCTCCGCCTGCGGCTTCGGTGTACGAGGATAACCATGTGGCGCCCCTCCAGGGCGCAGAATGGTGGAAGTCAACGGGTTACGTGGAGACATGCCGAAGGCATGTCCGTACCTTGGGGGGCACCCGGCGGGAGGCACGGCCGGGGCGCAGAATGGTGGAGGTCAGCGGGTTACGTTGGGACGAGCCGAAGGCAAGTCCGTATCCGGGTATAATAAAAGCGGCTGCTTGGGGCAGCCGCTTTGGAGGGGAGTGTTTTTGTTCTTATTCTTTGATGAGGGGTTTTCCTGTCATTTCTTTGGGCTGGGGGAGTCCCATGATGGTGAGCAGTGAGGGTGCCACGTCTGCCAGGATGCCGTTTTCAACTGCGGCCTTGGGGTTGTCTGTGACATAAATGAACGGTACGGGATTGAGTGAATGTGCGGTGTTGGGTGTACCGTCCTGATTTACTGCATTATCGGCATTGCCGTGGTCAGCAATGATGATGACTTCATATCCGTGGGCACGTGCGGCTTCAACGGTGTCATGGAGGCATACATCAAGAGTCTCAACTGCTTTCTGGATTGCAGGATATACTCCGGTGTGACCTACCATATCTCCGTTGGCATAATTGACTACGATGAAATCATACTTTTCCTTGTCAATCTCTGCCACAAGTTTGTCCTTGACTTCCAGTGCGCTCATCTCCGGCTTGAGGTCATATGTGGCCACCTTGGGTGAGGGTACGAGGATACGGTCCTCACCGGGGAATGGCTGCTCACGGCCGCCGTTGAAGAAGAATGTCACATGGGCATACTTTTCTGTCTCAGCAATATGGAGCTGTTTTTTCTCCAGTGATGACAGATATTCAGCCAGGGTGTTCTGAACGTCTTCCTTGTTGAAGATGATATGAACTCCGGTGAAAGATGAATCGTAAGGAGTCATGCAGTAATACTGCAGTCCGGGAATGGTGTGCATTCCCTGTTCCGGCATATCCTTCTGTGTGAGGACTTCAGTGAGTTCTTTGGCACGGTCATTACGGTAATTGAAGAAAATGACGCAGTCATCTTTCTTGATTGTGCCGTCCACGGTTGAATTGTTGATGGGCTTGATGAATTCATCAGTGACATCTTCATCGTAGCTTTCCTGCATTGCAGCCACCATGTCGGTTGCCTGCTTACCCTTGCCTTCCACCAGGAGGTCATAAGCTTCTTTGACGCGGTCCCAGCGGCGGTCACGGTCCATGGCGTAATAACGTCCTACGATGGAGGCAATCACTCCGGCACTCTTGGCGCAGTGGGCTTCAACTTCTTCAATGAAACCTTTACCGCTGCGGGGGTCTGTGTCACGGCCGTCCATAAAGCAGTGGAGGTAAACGCGGCTCAGTTTGTACTTGGCGGCAATATCGCACAGTGCAAACAGGTGATCAAGAGATGAGTGCACACCGCCGTTTGATGTCAGACCCATAAAGTGCATGGCCTGGCCGGTGCGGGCGCAGTACTCAAAAGCGTTTTTGATTTCCGGGTTCTCAAGGATAGAACCTGAGGAGATTGCCTTGTTGATTTTCACCAGGTCCTGGTAAACAACACGGCCGCCACCGATGTTGAGGTGACCCACCTCAGAATTTCCCATCTGGCCGTCAGGGAGACCGACGTTTTCACCGCTGGCCTGGAGTTCAGAATGAGGATATGTGGCCACCAGGTGGTCATAGTAAGGTTTGGGAGTGGACCAGATGGCGTTGGCATGGTCATGCTTGCCAATTCCCCATCCGTCCAGGATGATAAGTAACGCTTTGTGTGCCATTTTATTCTTTTTCTATTTTATTTCTTTTTTATTATCTGTATTATTGTTAGAACGTTTGAGGTCCTCCAAACGTTCTCTGCGCAGGCGCTCACGGCGCTTGAGATTGAAATGAAGCAGAACCAGCAGACAGAGAGTGACGGCAATGGTGCCGAAATATGTCAGAGGTGAGGTTTCTCCCGTCTTGTATCCGTCATACCCCATATATGCCATCACTGCCAGATATCCGGCCAGGACAAGGGGAATTACCACGGGGCGGTTAAACTTAATTTTCATTCTGGTTTACTGCGTGACGGTACGGACTGGTGAAGGGGTCAAACTCCTCACTTGTCAGGGTCTGGAACAGTTCCAGGCAAGCCCAGGCATCCAGTGCGGCGTAAGCCTGCTGGGCGGGTGTGAGGGTCTCGGCCTCCCAGTTTGTCAGGCGCTGGCCCTTGCTGATGCGCTTGCCAAAAACTATGGCATATATTTTCTGCAGGCTGATGTCTGTGATGTCATAATCCTTGACCAGGTCCTGGAGGTCTACAAATCCCTGCGGTGAGATAGGCATGGTGCGGTTGAGCACATTGAAATCATCATGAATGCTCAGCCCAATTTTCAGCAGAGACGGGTCCTCAAGAAATGCTTTGAGCTCCCGTGTTATACCCAACTTATTGAGCCGCAACAGATAACAACACCCCGGGGTGGCCAGCTGCATCAGGGCAACATTATGCTTCTGACCTTTCTTGAAACAAGGTTTGGTTTCAGTGTCAAATCCAACCATACGGCACTTGTTCAGCTCACAGAGCGCGGCTGTGAGTTGCGCAGGGGTCTCCACCAGCACTATCCTGTCCTTGTAACCGGTCAGGGGAAGTGCCGCCACTTCTTCTTTGCTTATGCTTATTATTTCTTCTGCGTCCATACAGATTGCAAAGTTAATAAAAAAATCTGTGTCCGCTTCTTTTTTAAGCTAAATTTGGGAGGGTTAATAGTTCGGCCTCCGGGAAATGATGTTTCAGATAACGCTCTATGAAATGGAATGTATCGTCAGAAATGAGGGGGTCATAATCAAAATACTGATTGTAAATGACTCCTGCCAGGGTGATGGAGCGGCTCCTGATGGCCTCCAGGGAGAGGATGGTATGATTTATGGAACCGAGTTTGCCACTGGTTACGAGCACCACGGGCAGCTTGTGTTCCGCAATGTAATCAATGGTGAAATAAGTATCAGTGATGGGAACTGCCAGTCCGCCCGCTCCCTCAATCAGCACGCGGTCATAACGTTCCTTCAGTTTTTCTGTTGAGTCCTCTATAAGTGACAGGTCAATGGGGCGGTGTTCCAATGCGGCTGCTAACTGTGCGCTGCAGGGATGGCGGAAAATCAGTGGGGCAGTGGTGCCGTCCTTATCTTCCGGAAGGAGCCCGGTACCGGTGAGGCGGCGGTGAGCCTCAATATCTTCACTTGAATTGACGCATCCGGTCTGTATGAACTTCTGGGTTATTACTGTAAAACCTTTCTGAGACAAAAGGTTTGCCAGGAATGCTGTGGCGTATGTCTTGCCCGCGTCAGTGTCTATTCCACTGATAAACAATACGGGATATTGGTCAAGTTTCATTTCTGTGCAATGAAAATTATTGGTCTGTAAATAAGTGGATATTTACCGTCCACACAGGGGTATTCCGCCAGACCCCGACGCAGTCTGGATGATGCATCCTTGCTGTCCAGGGCTGTAACTCCGGTCAGGCGGAGATGACGGAATACTTCCATCGGACTGTTAAATGTCTCGTTTACTGAATAATCATGACTGTAAAGCACTTTCATCCGTGGCGGCAGCAGGTTCAACCACCCCCGGGCGTCTGGAAGAGGGAGTTCAACACCTGTGCACTGAGCCACTTGCTCCAGATTTCCACGGCAGAATGTGGCAATGGCAAGCAATCCGCCTGGACGGAGTACTCTGTAACACTCCTCAAAAAAGTTTCGTGGGGAGTTAAACCATTGAACAACGGATGCGGAGGCAATGAGATCCATGCTCTCTGCCGCCAGTGTGGCTGTGAGTAGTTCCGCGTCCGTCAGGATGAACCGGGTATGAGGCGCCGTGGAGGAGGGCGCATGGGCAATATCGCATGTCAGAAGGTCATCACACACCGGTTCAAGCAGGCGCGTCAGTGCTCCCTGACCGCAGCCGGGTTCATAGGCATTGTGGAAGCGCAGGGTTCCGTCAAGAGGAATAATATCAGCCAGTTCCCGCACCATATAACTCTGCACTGTGGCATTGGCCTCATATGTGCCGGAATTGCGCCGGAAGCGTTCACCGGTAAGTTCCTTGTCTATGATGTAATTGTCCAGTATCTCCTGAAAAGGGGGCAGATGGGGTGAGTCTATCCTGTATGTCATCACATTCTGCCAGGCCCTGAGCTGATTTTCAGGCGGGAATATGGCATCATTCTCCGGAACAATGGCCATGTCCCACGGTAAGCCTGAAGAGTGTGGAGCGTCCTCTGAAAGGAAATAGTCAAGCTCTGCCCCGAGTTCTTCAATATTCCGCTCAGGAGCATTCTCCATGAAAGATTCAAATGCTGAGGCACTCCCGGCCACGCGCCGGTAGAATTTTCTCAAGCCGGCAGGACTGAGTGCACGCCGCGTACCCTCAAAAATGGCACGCGGTATTCCTGTCCTGTCATCAATTGGCACAGGAGTACCCGCCACAGCAATGCGCCTGGTGATACGTCCTGAAATGGGTTCTGTTATTCCGGCTGCCGCCACTCCCAAGCTCCATGCCACAAGGCATATCTCCCTGTAAGACTCAGTGAACGACCAGTCGGCTTCTGTGGAATCATAATTCCATACAACCGCTATATCATACCCGGGGCGCTTCAGGAACCGGAATGGATTTGCATCCATTGCCCATCCGGCAAGAATGAGGATGAGGCGGTCAGATCCTCCGGAACCGGTAATGAACCTGTACTTCATTACTCAACGTAAAGTACAAGTCCTTTAAGGTACTCTCCCTCGGGGTGATAAATGTTAACGGGATGGTCCGCGGGCTGAGTGAGCTGATGGAGGATGCGCACCCGGCGCCCTGTTGAGGCCGCGGCGCTGAATACTGCAAGGCGGAACTGTTCCTTTGTCACAGCCTGGGAGCAGGAAAAGGTGAACAGAATTCCTCCGGGGGCAATTTTCTCAAATGCACGGGCGTTCAAGCGTCTGTAACCCTGGAGGGCATTGTGGAGCGCACTTCTGTGTTTGGCAAAAGCCGGAGGGTCAAGCAGGATAAGGTCGTAAGCTCCTTTCTCCATATTGTCCAGGAACTTGAAGGCATCCTCAGCGTAACTTTTTGCCGGCGCGCCGTCAGGGAAATTGAGTTCCACATTGGCGTCAGTCAGAGAAATGGCTTTGGCGGAAGAGTCAACGCTCACCACTTCCCGCGCTCCTCCCGCCAGGGCGTAGACGGAGAAGCCGCCGGTATAGCAGAACATGTTCAGGACCTTGCGGCCGTGGCTGAGTGTGCGGAGAAGAGCGCGGTTGTCACGCTGGTCCACAAAGAATCCGGTTTTCTGACCGCGCAGCCAGTCAACATGGAAGCGGAGTCCGTTTTCAAGCGCTGTGTCGCCCTGATATGAACCGATTATATAATCATTCTGAGGGTCCAGACGTGCCTTGTAAGGCAGGGTGGTCTCGCTCTTATAATACACATTTCTGATCCCGGCTCCGGTCAGGGCCACAAGCTGCTCCGCAATAATGCTGCGGGCATAATGCATTCCCGGTGAATGAGCCTGCAGGACAGCGGTGGGACCGTAAACATCCACCACCAGACCGGGCAGAAAATCGCCTTCACCGTGAACCAGGCGGTAAGCATCAGTCTTTTCAGAGGGCAGGCCGATGGCTTTACGCAATTCAAAAGCCTGCTCCAGACGGCTCCGGTAAAACTCGGAATCAATTTCCTCATCAGGGTTGAAGCTGAGCATGCGCACCGCAATGCTGCCAATCTGGAAATGCCCCGTGCCGATGACCCGTCCGTCATTGGCCTGAACGCGCACCAGTTCACCCTCCTCAATTCCGTCCTCGGCATGAGGCATGTGTGTCAGTGCCCCTGAGAATACCCAGGGATGGAAGCGGTTCAGAGATTCTTCTTTACCCTTTTTAAGTTTGAGTGTATGCATTTGATGAAATTACTTAATCAGTAAGCGGTAAATATCGTTTCCGTTAGCGTAAACCAGCAGGAGCAGCAGGAAGAAGAAGCCGCATGTGTTTACAATTTCCAGGAATTTTTCAGACGGTTTGCGGCGCGTAACCATCTCAGCCAGGAGGAAGAGGGTGTGTCCGCCGTCAAGTCCCGGAATGGGAATGATATTCATGAACGCCAGAATGATGGACAGGAAAGCTGTTATCTGCCAGAAAGAGTACCAGTTCCACATCGAGGGGAAAAGCTGGCCCAAGGTGCCGAAGCCTCCAACGCTGCTTGCACCCTCCTTGGTGAAGATGAGTTTCAGGGATTTGACATATGTTACCAGCTGGTCCACACCTAACTGCCAGCCGCGGGGAATACTCTCCAGGAAGGAATAATGTATGCGCTGGTGCTCAAAAATTTCAACAGGGTTGACAAGCTGTATGCCTACCTTGCCGTTTGAGTTGATAGCCACATCCTTGCTTTCTTCCGTTCCGTCTGCATGGCGGATAAGCATGGGCTGAGTTGTGTCCTTGAAGCGGAGGAGGGTGGGGCTGAACTCGCTCATGGACGGAGTGGATTCTCCATTCACAGCCAGGATCCGGTCACCGGGTTCAAGTCCGGCTTCGGCAGCGCCCTCGCCGGGCTGAGTGGCGGCAACCATCACAGGAATGCGCATGCTCATGGGCATGATTCCGCTCTGGCCCTCATTTGAGATACGCAGTATGGTCTGGGCAGGAACTGTGACATCAACCTCTTCACCAGCGCGCTTCACGGTCACCCTGGCTCCGTCCTGCATAAGGTCCCACAGAACGGAAATTGATGTGGCGTCTATTTCCTTGCCGTCAAGTTTGAGCAGGATGTCACCGTCGCGGAAGCCTGCTTCCTGCATTGCCGGGCTGAAATCCATGCCCTCGGTCATATTGCTGAACGGAATGACATCCTCGCCCCAGTGGAACGCTATTCCTATATAAATACCAATAGCCAGGAGGAAATTGAAAATCACTCCGGCCACCATCACGCACAGGCGCTTCCAGGCAGCCTTGGAACGGAACTCCCATGGCTGAGGTACAGCCTCCAGCTTGTCCGCACCCTTGGTCTCGTCAACCATTCCTGCAATATCACAGTAACCGCCCAGGGGTACCCAGCCGAGACCGTAAATTGTATCTCTCCATGATGTTGTTCCTTTATCTTCAGGATGAGATTTACCCACACGCAGTGTCAATGCGGCCTGCGGAGTGCCGTCCTTTTTGTTCCAGCCTATTATTTCCAGAGTCCCTTTCAGCGGATTATATCTGAGCAGGGAGAACCAGGGATTGAAAAACAGGTAAAAACGGTTAACGCGCACTTTGAAGATACGTGCAAAGATATAATGGCCAAACTCATGAACAGTCACCAGAATGACAAGGGCCAGGATGAGTTGTAATGCTTTTATTAATATTTCCATTTCAGTTGATGTGGTTCAGCAACTCCGCGGCTATGGCGCGGGCTTCAGTGTTGGAGGCAACATAATCCTCATAATCAGGATTAGAGATGAAACCGGCTTTGGCAAGGGTCTCCTCTATCAGGGGATAAATGCGTCCGAATCTTATCTTGCCGGACAGAAAGGCCGCCACCGCTATTTCATTGGCAGCATTGATAACGCAGGCAGTGTTCCCGCCGCGTTCCATGGCCAGGCCGGCGTATTTGAGACATGGGAAACGGTCAGTGTCAGGCTCCTCAAATGTGAGGTGGCTTATCTGGCTCAGCGTCAGGGGAGCGGAAACATTGTCAAGCCGGGTGTGGCAGCCGAGCGCAAATGCTATGGGCAGACGCATGTCAGGAACACCCAGCTGCGCCTTGATGGCTCCGTCAGAAAATTCTACCATTGAATGGACAATGCTCTGCGGATGCACCACCGCCCGGATTCTTTCAGCAGGAATATTGAACAGATGATGGGCCTCAATAAGCTCAAAAGCCTTGTTCATCAGGGTGGAAGAGTCAACCGTAATCTTGGCGCCCATATTCCAGTTGGGATGCTTGAGAGCGTCCGCAGCAGTTGCGTCAGCAATCCGCTCTGCGTCCCAGGTCCTGAAAGGTCCACCGCTGGCGGTTATGATAAGACGTCTGACAGAACGCTCATTCTCTCCCATCAGACACTGGGCCACGGCGCTGTGCTCCGAATCCACCGGATATATCTTTGAAGGAGAATCAACAAGCAGACGGTTAATCAGATCACCGGCCACCACCAGGGTCTCCTTATTGGCAAGAGCTATGTCCTTACCGGCCTTGATGGCCGCAACAGTAGGGCCGAGGCCGCTGTAACCCACAGTTGCCGTCAGCACCATATCAATATCATCAGCAGTGACACACTCGCACAAGGCCTGCTCACCTGCCGCCGTTTCAATTCCCAAAGGAGCGAGGGCAGCACGCAGGCGCGGAAGCAGATCCTCACGTGCAATTACAGCGAGACGCGGACGGAATTTTGCCGCCAGAGCAGCCAGATCATCCACACGACTGCCCGCGCTCAGCACCGCAACACGGTAAAGCTCAGGATGACGCTCAACAATATCAAGCGTCTGACGCCCGATAGAGCCCGTTGCGCCCAGAACCGCCAGAGTTTTTATTTCAGGACTTGAATCTTCCATTTCCATACAAATCTGAACTGCAAAGTTAGCAAATTTTTCTCACAGCCCCACCCCCACCCTCCCACAAATTGAATTTAATTTTAATTTGCGGGGGTGGAAAAAAGGTTTTAACTTTGCACATCAGTTTTCAAAACACATAGAGTTTATGTCTACTTCTTTACGTTTCAAGATGGTTGAAGAGGCTTTTGACCGAAAGGCTGTGCCTGTGAGTACGCCTGCGGAAAGCCCGGAAAAGTATTACGGCGAACTGGTTTTTAACCGTGAACGCATGTTTGAATACTTGCCTAAAAAGGTTTTTACAGAGCTTACAGATGCCATTGAAAACAAGCGTACTATTGGACGCGAGCTGGCAGATGCCGTGGCTGAGGGTATGCGACGCTGGGCCACAGAACATGGTGTGCGCCATTATACTCACTGGTTTCACCCCCTCACGGGCGGTACTGCCGAGAAGCATGATTCTTTTATAGAACATGACGGCAAGGGCGGTGTAATTGAGGAATTCTCCGGTAAACTGCTGGTGCAGCAGGAGCCTGACGCCTCTTCTTTCCCCAACGGGGGTATCCGCAATACTTTTGAGGCTCGCGGTTACTCAGCCTGGGATATTTCTTCTCCGGCTTTTATATTGGGTGAGACTCTCTGTATTCCCACTATCTTTATCTCTTACACGGGTGAGAGTCTGGACTATAAGACTCCGCTGCTGCGTGCTCTCAATGCAGTGGACAAGTCTGCGGCAAAGGTGGCCCGTTTCTTTGACCCTGAGGTGAAGCATGTTACTTCTTACCTGGGGTGGGAGCAGGAGTATTTCCTGGTGGATGAGAGTCTGTACAGCGCACGTCCTGACCTGGTTATGACCGGGCGTACTCTGATGGGGCATGAGTCTCCGAAGAATCAGCAGCTTGAGGACCACTATTTTGGTGCGATTCCAAGCCGTGTGGAGGCTTTCATGCTGGATCTTGAAATCAGCTGCCACAAGTTGGGTATTCCTTTGAAGACACGTCATAATGAGGTTGCCCCCAATCAGTTTGAGTGCGCACCTATTTTTGAGGAGACTAACCTGGCTAATGACCATAATCTGCTTCTGATGTCGGTTATGTCCGAGGTTGCCCGGAGACATAACTTCCGTGTGTTGCTCCACGAGAAACCATTTGCCGGAGTTAACGGCAGCGGTAAGCATAATAACTGGAGCCTGGGTACTGACCGCGGCGCCATGCTTTTCTCTCCCGGCAAGACGGAGGATGATAATCTCCAGTTTGTGACTTTTGTGGCCAACGTGATGGCAGCCGTCAACCGCCATAACGCTCTGATCAAGGCCTCAATAATGAGTGCCACCAACGCCCATCGCCTTGGTGCCAACGAGGCTCCTCCTGCCATTATTTCAATCTTCACAGGCAGTCAGCTTGCCTCAGTGCTTGAGATGCTTGAAAAGAGTTCTGACGCAGACCTTTCTTCCCTGGCCGGTAAGGCCGGTTACTCCATGGGTCTGAGTCAGATTCCGGAGATCATGATTGATAATACGGACCGCAACCGTACGTCACCTTTTGCTTTCACCGGTAACCGTTTTGAGTTCCGTGCTGTAGGATCAAGTGCCAACTGCGCAGCGGCCATGATTGTTATCAATGCCATTGTGGCAGATCAGCTTGAGCGTTTCCACTCCCGTGTTCAGGACAGAATCTCAGGAGGTATGCCCCAGAAGGAGGCTATTCTCACGGAGGTGCGCGAGACAATAAAGGAGAGCAAGGCCATTCATTTTGACGGCAATGGTTACAGTGATGAATGGAAAGCTGAGGCTGCTGTCCGCGGTCTTGACTGCGAGACTTCAGCACCTCGCATCTTTGACGCATACCTGCGCCCGGAATCTGTAAGAATGTTTGAACGTACCGGTGTGCTTTCTGAGGTTGAGCTTCATGCCCGTAATGAGGTCAAGTGGGAAATCTATACCAAGAAGATTCAGATTGAGGCCCGCGTACTCGGGGACCTGGCCCTGAACCACATTGTGCCGGTTGCACTGCGTTATCAGTCCATGCTGGTGGATAATGTGCTGAAGCTCCGTAAGCTGGGAGGTGATATTCCCGAGCAGCTTACTGCCGGCGCCCTGGAAACTGTCAAGAATATTGCTTATCATACCGAGCGCATCAATTCCGAGGTCAAGGAGATGATAGAGGCCCGCAAGGCTGCCAACGCACTCACTTCAGAGCGCAAAAAGGCAATTGCATATCATGACACCGTAACCCCGCTGATGGAGAGTATCCGATATAATATTGACAAGCTGGAGCTGCTGATTGACAATGAAATGTGGCCCCTGCCCAAGTACAGGGAACTGCTCTTTATCCGCTGAGCATTTCCCGCATTTCAGGATTCAATAATACAAAAATTCAGCCCGGCAGATCAATTTTGCCGGGCTGAATTTTTGTATTATTGTATGTTAGAGGTTCAGGGGGTTGCCTTCTTCTTCTGTTACGGGAATGTCTGTGTTGACATTCTTATAACCGACCAGACCGTAGAAGAGGATGTAACAGAGCATGGCCACTACCAGCCAGTATGAAACCATATACCCGGCCATATCAGCAATCCAGCTCTGGAGCAGGGGCATTACGCCACCGCCAACAACCATCATCATGAAAATACCGGAAGCCATGGCGGTGTATTTCCCCAGTCCTTCAACAGCCAGGTTGAATATTGCGCCCCACATTACAGATGTGCACAGACCGCACAGAACGAGCAACATGGCGCTGACAGGGATGGTGGGATACTGGAGAGCGTCAGCCATCTGCTCAGGTGTGCGTTCATATTTAAGAGCAAGTTCTTCTGCGTAAGGCTCAATGAGCTGAGTGTCACCGGTCTCAACAAAAGCCAGGATGGTCTGCTGGGGCACTTCACATTCTGTGAGGATGGCTGAGGTCTGGCCTACGGGGCTGTAAATGAATTCCGGAACATCAATGCGTGCGCTCTTGGGTGTGAGGATGGCACCTATAACAAGGAGAACGGCCACTGTGCTGACAGTGAGAATCTGAGCGCGGCTGGATACATTGCCTGATATAACGCTTGAAACCAGACGGCCCACAAGCATCAGGAGCCAGTAGATGGCCACAATCACGCCTGCAACCAGAGATGCAGCTCCCAGTACATCCGCACCGCGGGAGGTGGTGTCAGAAAGATAAAAGTTCAGGGTACCGGGGATTCCAACCTCTGTTCCTACATAAAAGAAGATGGCAATAACACCCAAAACAGTGTGACGGAAATTCCATGCGGAGTGAGTGTATTTGACCTTTTTGTCACCTTTTTTCTGCAGGTGAGGCTCAGGAATTTTTACGGCGCTGATTACCAGGAATGCAAAAACAAATACTCCCATGGCAATCCACAGCAGCGGACGCACGGCAGCGATTGTTGTGGCTTTTGTCAGCACACCGATGAGCACACCAACAAGGAAGGGAGTAAGCGTGCCTGCCAGTGAATTCAGGGCACCGCCGGCCTGCACAAGCTGGTTACCGCGGTTGCCTCCACCACCGAGCATGTTCAGCATGGGGTTTACAACTGTGTTGAGCATACAAACGCAGAAACCGCAGATGAACGCACCGGCAAGGTAAATGATATAATTGAGCTGAACCATTGAACCAATCTGAATATCAGCACCGTAAACGCTGGAGAGGTACTGAACCAACAGACCGATGATTCCGATAATGAGAGCCAGCAGAGCTGTCTTTTTATATCCAATTCTGATCAGGAGGGTTGCAGCAGGAATGCCCATGAAAAGATATGCCAGGAAGTTCATCATGTTACCCATCATACCCAGAACTGCATTTCCTGAATATGCGTTACCCCATATTGTACCAACGGGCGCTGCCAGATTGGTAACGAATGAGATCATTGCAAACATGAAGAACATGGCTACAATGGCTGCGGTTTGCCCCTTGGTGGAGGCTGTTACTGTTTTTTGTGACATTGGTATTAGAATTTGTTAGGAATTACTTGGTGATGAAAGCTGTGTCATTCTGCACCACAGGTGCAAGAGCGCTCATGTGGCGCCGGGCGTCCTTGGTGCGCAGGTATTTTTCAATTATCTCCACATGGGCCGGATGGTGAATGTCAGTGCCTATAAAATCCACAAGGCCCTGTTCCATAAGCCACTCGGCAATTACTTTTTCTTCCTTGGCATAAGCCAGTGCAAGGCTCAGGAGGTTTATCTGGAATTTGAGACCGGCATTGTGGAGAGTGCGGTATCTGTCCTTGTTCCTGAAGTAATATACATATCTTTCAGGATGAGCCAGGATGGGAGTGAAACCTTTGACCTGAATATCAAAGGCCAGCTGCTCAATGTTCCACGGTTCCTGAAGATAAGAATTCTCCACCAGCAGGTATCCGTTTGGCAGGGGGCGGACAGTGCCCTTTTCCAGCATTGAGGTGAAAAGTTCATCCATCCGGTGCTCAGCATGCGCTGAAAGATCCATTGATATACCTTTATCTTTCAGAGCGGTTTTCAGACTGTCAAGGGCCGGAAGGATGGTACTGTCAGAATTTTCAAAAGTTCCGTAAGTGATATGGGGAGAGGCCAGAATACGGTTAATACCCAGGCCTTTCATTCCCTCCACAATCTGTACGGCAGTGTCAATGTTCTCAGCGCCGTCATCAATACCGGGGAGAACATGACAGTGGATGTCTGTGCTGAAACACAGCTCCACCGGTTCCTGTGGTTTGCTTCTAAATATATTGAACATGCCTGATTAATCTTGATTAATTTACAAAATTAAGAATAATCAACCATAATCTTACATCTCAGCCTCAGAATTCTGCTTAAAAAATTAAAAAAAGTTCAAGCGCCGGGATTTCACGAGACAAAAAAACAGTGACCGCCGGGGAGGGCGGTCACTGGTATGGTATGAAAGTTATTCTTCACCGAAGAGGTGTTTGAATTTTGAGAAGAGGCGGTTCTTTTCAGCCTGAGTGGGCTGGATGTTAGGAGCATTTCTGAGACTTTCAAATGCGGCTTTCTGAGCATCGGTGAGCTTTTCAGGCATATATACCATTACATTGATGAGCTCATCACCCATTCCGCCGTTTTCAGGGTCAGGAACACCTTTACCGCGGAGTCTGAGAACCTTTCCGGGCTGGGTGCCTGCGGGGATATTGAGGCGTGCGCGTCCGCCGATGGTGGGAACTTCCGCAGTACCGCCCAATACTGCTGTGGGGATGTCAAGCATTAGATTGTATATAACATCCGCACCGTCACGTATCAGCTCCGGATGTTTGATTTCTTCAATAACCACCAGGAGGTCTCCGGGAACACCACCACCCTTGGGATAGTTTCCTTTTCCACGGAGGGAGAAAGTCTGACCGTCCTGAGCGCCTGCAGGGATGGTGAAGGAAACTTCAACATCTTTCTTGATGGCACCCTCGCCATGGCAGTGCTGACAGCGTTCCGTAATTACTTTTCCGGAGCCGCCGCATGTGGGGCAGACAGTTTCCATCTGTTCAATACCGCCGAAGGGGCTGTACTGTTCTGTGATTACGTGTCCGGTTCCGTGACACTGATTACACTGCGCAAATGCTGTTCCGTTTTTTGCTCCGGTACCTTTACATTCCGGATCCTCAACAAATGTGGGGACGCGGAGTGTCTTGGTTGTTCCCTTCTGAATATCTTCAAGTGTGAGCTTTACGCGTATACGTAGGTCAGAGCCTCTGCGCTGACGGGGCTGACGACGACGTGAGCCGCCGGCTGCGCCTCCAAACCCACCGAAACCTCCAAAGTTTGAGAATCCGGCAAAGCCTCCGAATCCTGCACGACGGAGAATATCTTCCAGGTCAATGCCATCGGCTGAGTAAGCTCCGCCACCACCGAAACCTTGCGGACCCATTGCATGGCCGAACTGATCATATTTCTTACGTTTCTCGGCATCACTGAGAACGTCATATGCTTCAGTCGCCTCCTTGAATTTTTCCTCGGCAGCCTTGTCGCCGGGGTTACGGTCAGGATGGTACTGGAGGGCTTTCTTACGGTAAGCCTTCTTTATTTCATCAGCAGTGGCGTTTTTCTGAACGCCAAGGACTTCATAATAATCTCTTTTTTCCATACGATTATTCTCCCACTACAACTTTGGCATGGCGTAAAACTTTCTCATTGAGCATGTAACCCTTCTGAGTTGTATCAAGAACCTTTCCCTTGAGGTCTTCATCCGGGGCAGGTATAGTGGCAATTGCCTCATGGAAGTCCGGATCAAAATTGTTACCGGTTGTATCCATCGGCTTGACACCGTTGCTTTCCAGATACTTGACCAGTTTGTTATAAATAAGTTCCATGCCTTTTAACATGGCGTCAGAATCTTCAGCGGAGCTTGCGGCCAGACCACGTTCAAAATCATCCACAATGGGAAGGAGGCCCAAGAGTACACGCTCTGCAGCGTTCTTCATCAGGTCAGTTTTTTCACGCAGTACACGTTTGCGGAAATTGTCAAAATCCGCCATAAGCATCAGATAATCGTTCTTGTCCTTCTCAATCTGAGCACGTGCATCCTCAAGCTCATTCTGCAGCCTGACATTCTCTGTCAGTTCAGCCTCAGCCACATTATCATCCGTGTCATCTTCATTGAGAATATCCATTACCTCAGGAGCATCCTGTTCATTTTCAGACTGCTGAGGGTTATCTTTTGGCTCGTTCTCTTTATGCTTATCGTAGTTTTTGTTACTCATATCTATGTTGATTTAACGTTTATAATATTCTGCAAATTTGAGGCCAAACTGTTCCGTTCAGCACTTTTGTCATAATATTAACAAACAAATCATTCAAAACGTTCAGAAATTCAGTGGTCCGGTAACCTTACTTTCACAGCCTGAAAGTGCGTACATGGCTTTCATTGCATCACCTTCAGTGCTGAAGAAGCCGTACACAGCGGCACCGGAGCCGCTCATGGAAGCGTAAAGAGCCCCGGAGTCAATCAGTTGTTGCTTCAGGGCACGTATCTGAGGACGGAGAACCATCACTGAGTCCTCAAAGTCATTTACAAGAGAACAGTTTCCCTCACGAATAAGAGAAAGTCCGGATATTAAATCCTCATCATGATTCAAATCACGTGGAGTGATACCCGCATAAGCCGCAGCGGTTGAAACAGCTTCCGCCTCAGGTTTTGCCATGAGGAGATAAAGTCCGTTGAGGGCAGATGCATCCACCGGAGTCATTTTTTCACCGATGCCCGTGCAGTACATGGGTTTATTATAAATGAAGAAAGGACAGTCCGCGCCAACCCTGACGGCAACCTGTGCAAGTTCATCCAGGTTCAAGCCCAGCTCAAACATTTGGTTCAAGGCAGTGAGAGCAAACGCAGCATCAGCGCTTCCTCCCCCCATTCCGGCCCCTGACGGGATATGCTTTTCAAGAATAATGTCAACGGGAGGCAAAGTGCGTCCAAGGTACTCTTCAAGTTTGCGTACGGCCTTGAGAACAATATTGTTCTGCGGGGCGCAGTCCAGCCCCATACCGGTCTGACGGAAAGTGCCTGACATTCCCGCTGCAGGTAATATCTCAAGAATATCACACCAGTTCACCGGGAGCATGACTGACGCAATCTCATGGTAATTGTCAGGGCGCTTGTACAGAACACGGAGTCCTATATTGATTTTGGCATTTGGAAATACAATCATTGAAAATGTGTTTTAATGCACAAAATTAGCAAAAATTTTTTTACCTTTGTCATTGTGAAAAAAGGACTGATTATAATGACAGCAATAGTGGCGGTGATCATAAGCTCCGCGCTGTCATCATGCAGTTCAAAAAGAACAGTTTCAAGACAGAGCGCAGTACAGAACACCCAGCAATACGCACAGCAGGGCAGTACCCACCCCGTGGTGGAGGAAGCGCTTGGCTGGCTCGGAACGCCTTACCGTTACGGCGGACATGATAAATCAGGAACAGACTGCTCAGGGATGGTGCTGGAAGTATTTCTGAGCCGGACCGGAATTGCACTTCCCCGCAGTTCCGCGGAACAGTACAGATACTGCCGCCATATCAACAGGCGTCAGGCCCGTGCGGGAGACCTTGTGTTCTTCCGCTCAGCCCGCAGCGGAGGAAAAGTAACACATGTGGGAATATACATGGGCGACGGCCAATTTGTTCATGCTTCATCCTCACATGGAGTGATAGTCAGTGATTTGTCCCAGAATTATTATGTAAAGTATTACGAAGGCTTCGGGCGCGTACCCGGAATGCAGTGACAGAAATTACGGGACAAGTTCTAAAAAGACTCCTCCGGCACAGAAGCACCGCAGGAGTCCAAACAGGATTATATTAACATTCAACCATAAAGGTAAAATAAAAACACCCGCCAGCCAAATAAGTTTGCGACGGGTGGTAATAGAATAATTTTAAAAATTCGGGTTTTTGTCGTATCTTTGTGGCCTGAAAAGGAAACAATATGAAAATAGTTGTAACAGGAGCTGAGGGGCAGCTTGGGAATGAGCTTAAGCGGGTCTTCAAAGATAGAGGTTTTACGGATACAGTTTTCATTGATCGTCAGGAGCTTGACCTGACGGATGAAAATGCCGTGCGTTCCTTTATTCTCTCAGGAGATTTTACACATATCATAAACTGCGCGGCTTATACTGCTGTTGACCGCGCTGAGGATGAAAAGGCTGAGTGCCGTGCTGTCAACCAGATTGCCGTTGAGTCCCTTGCGCGTATAGCTGAGGAAGGGGATATCCGGGTTCTTCACATTTCTACAGATTACGTTTTTGACGGCAATACTAACCGCCCTTATACTGAAGTGGATAAACCTGCGCCGCTGAGTGTTTACGGTTCCACAAAACGTAAAGGTGAAACAGCTCTGATGGGGCTTGCTCCTGAGAGCATTATCATCCGCACCGGTTGGTTATACAGTCCTCACGGAAAGAATTTTGTCAAGACAATGCTGAATTTGGGTAAGTCAGGAACCGCTCCTGCAGTGGTGGTTGACCAGATTGGTACCCCGACTTATGCGGGAGACCTTGCTGAAGCCATTGCTTCTATTGTGCTTTCACGCGCCTGGATTCCCGGTATTTACCATTATTCAGATGAAGGAGTGGCAAGCTGGTATGATTTTGCAGTGGCCATTTTTGAGGAATCCGGAATGGCTGAACTGGCACGTAATATAAAACCGATCCCCACCTCAGATTACCCCACAGCAGCCGCCCGTCCCCAATATTCAGTACTGGACAAGCAGAAAATCAAGGCCACTTACGGGCTGCACATCCCACAGTGGCGGAGCTCACTGCGCCGGTGCCTGTCTGAACTCCTCCGGGATAAGAACTAATTAACTCACAGAGTACTCACCATCATGGCAACACTTGAAGACGAAATAAGCCGCAGGCGTACATTTGCAATCATCTCACATCCTGACGCAGGTAAAACCACTCTGACGGAGAAGCTGCTCCTCTTTGGCGGTGCTATCCATGTGGCTGGTGCCGTTAAGAGCAATAAGATAAAAAAGACGGCCACTTCAGACTGGATGGAGATTGAAAAACAACGCGGAATATCTGTGGCAACTTCTGTAATGGGTTTCAATTATGGAGATTACAAAATCAATATTCTTGATACTCCCGGACACCAGGACTTTGCGGAGGACACTTACCGCACCCTGACAGCGGTTGACTCTGTAATCATTGTTGTTGACGTAGCCAAGGGTGTTGAACAGCAGACGCGCAAGCTGATGGAAGTTTGCCGCATGCGTAAAACCCCTGTAATCATCTTTGTCAACAAGCTTGACCGTGAAGGCCGGGACCCGTTTGACATTCTGGATGAACTGGAGTCAGAGCTTAAGATAGGAGTGCGTCCCCTGAGCTGGCCCATCAATATCGGAGCCAAATTCAAGGGCGTGTATAATATTTATGAGCACTCCCTTGACCTGTTCACCCCGGACAAGCAGAGAGCCACAGAACGTGTTGAAATTACTGACATCAATGACAGCCGGATAGACCAGGCTGTCGGAGAGGATAACGCAGCCAAGTTGCGTGAGGATCTTGAACTCATTGAAGGAGTATATCCGGAGTTTGACACAGAATCATATCTGCGTGGAGAAGTGGCGCCCGTGTTCTTTGGCTCAGCCCTGAACACATTCGGAGTCAAGGAGATGCTTGACTGTTTTGTCCGTATCGCTCCGGCTCCAAGGCCAGTTGATGCACTTGAACGCAGAGTGGAACCCACGGAGCCTTCTTTCAGCGGATTTGTGTTTAAGATTCATGCCAATATGGACCCCAATCACCGTTCCTGCATAGCGTTTGTAAAAGTATGTTCAGGGCGGTTTGAGCGCAATGCTCCGTACAAACAGGTGAGGACAGGAAAAACAATGCGCTTTGCTGCTCCCACCGCTTTCATGGCGCAGAAGAAAAGTACTGTTGATGAAGCAGTCCCCGGAGATATTGTAGGTATTCCGGATACAGGCAACTTCAAGATTGGAGACACCATCACAGCGGGAGAAGAACTCCATTACAAAGGACTGCCTTCATTCTCACCGGAGATGTTCATGTACATTGAGAACACAGATCCCATGAAGAGCAAACAGCTTGAGAAGGGCATACAGCAGCTGATGGATGAAGGTGTGGCCCAGCTATTCACACACCAGTTCAACGGCCGCAAACTTATTGGCACCGTTGGTCAACTCCAGTTTGAAGTAATACAGTACCGACTCCTCCATGAGTACGGAGCGCAGTGCCGCTGGGAGCCGATGACAATGTACAAAGCCTGCTGGATTGAAAGCGATGATGAAGAAGCGCTGGCCAATTTCAAACGCCGCAAGCACCAGTTCATGGCACTTGACCGCGAGGGCAGGGACGTTTTCCTGGCGGACTCCCCCTTTGTCCTCACCATGGCCCAGAATGACTTCCCCAAAATCCGTTTCCACTTCTCAAGCGAATTTTAAGAATTTGTTCCATAATACAACGAAGGCACCTCGGCGGGTTTGCGGAGGTGCCTTTGTTTTAGAGGGGGTTGATCAGAAGCTGTACTGGAGCATGAGTTCAAGGCGGTTGGCGCGGCCGCTTTCAAGATTTGTATTCTTGCGGTTGCCGTGTATGTATTCTAAACCAATCTGAACTTCATCCCAGGGGGTATAGAATGCGTTTACAACATAGTACTGTCCGTATTTGTAAGAATCGCCACCCATGTCTTTCATTCCGTACATGCGTGCCTGACTGAAAGATGTGCTGAAGAACAGGCGGTCACTTACAGTATATTGGAGGCCGGCGGTCCATCCGGCAGCTTTTGCTGCTCTGAGTTCAAATTCTCCTTTGGGAATGAGGTCCAATCCTTCTCCGCTGAGGTCATTAATGTACTGGGATATTCCTGCTCCGTATGTATAATGGCCAAAGAATTTGAATCCATCAAAGAGATTGGTAACAGCACTCGCCTGGATACCCCATCCGGTTGCAAATTTATTTGTGGTTCTGGTGTATTGGTCGGCCTTATCTCCTATTGTACGGTATGAGAGTTCACGCAGGATGCCGCTGAAGCGGAAGTGGTTATTGTGATTTTTTCCCCAAGAGAACTGTATGTATGCGGGGATGTCAGGGAAGCGCTGGGGTATGCTTTCTAAGTGAGGTGTGAGGGTGTATGAAGCAGTGGGGAGTTCTGCTGAGATTGCCCATGAGAAGCATTTATAATGAGGTGAGGCGTACTGCACCAACATGTTTTTGGCAGAAACCTGTCCGGAGGGGCCTTCATCGTCTACGGTAGGAGCCATTGCTTCTGCGTCTGAAAATGTTGTTCTGGCTTTACCGAGGGTGAGGTTTCCAACTTTTACGTAAGCCTGTTTGAGCTGAAATCCATACTTGTCTCCATCACCGGAGAAATTACCCTGCATATAAACAATCACACGACCAACGCGGGTGGGGCTTGTGACCATCTTGAGGAAGAGAGTTGAGTGGTTGGCAGTTGCACCGAAGCGGTTACGCTGTGCCGGATTGAAAGGAACGGGAATGAGATTTGTGGTGAACCCGTTAGAAGCGATTGCACCGTCAAAATCATACATTGCAGTGGCTTTCACATAACCACCGATACCGAGAGCGGCTTTACCTTCGCGGTCCATGAAGAGGAATCTGGGAGCAGCGGGGTCCTGGAATGCCATGTTGGCGCGGGAATACATCTGCAGGAGAGTGGCGTAATTCTCCGGATTATTGACGTCACCGGTGAGAATTATGGCGCGTGGCGGGATGGAGTCATTGCGTTCAGCTGCGAAACTCACTGTGGAGCTGAGCAATGCGAGGGTCAGGGCCAGAATTAGTTTGGATTTCATAGGCTGTTTTTTGATGAATGGAAAATTTTTGTATACGACAAAGGTATGCAAAAAATCCTTTACAGCAAAAAATAGTACTTAAAAAAATAAGAATATGTTAAAAATGGCTCAGGATACGGGATTTCAGATGTCAAATTTCCACCAGCTGTATGAGATTCCTGAGTCAACGGTGTCCATATTCTCCAGACTTTTGAGCCGGCGCACCAGTCGGATTGTAACCGGCAGAATGGCAGCCTCATAAGCGGTTTTGGCAAGTGCCTGGGTTATAATGAGGGATAATATTGTGGACCATTCCAGGATGCCCGCAAATGCAATGGGGAAGAAAATGACGGAGTCTACGCTTTCACCCCAAATTGTTGACAATAAAGCACGAACTGAGAAGCTTCGGGCCGAGGACGTGTCCTCACTCTGAGCTTTCATCCTGCTCATTACCCATGCATTAATCATTGAACCACAGAGAAATGCTGTAAAACTGGCAAACATTATGCGTGGTACGCTACCGTAAATACTTTCCATGGCGTCCTGTGCATTCCACTCGGCTCCTCCCGGGAGGGCAATTGCCAGTTGAAGCATTATGGTAGTGAATAGGCTCATCCCGAAACCGGTCCAGATCATCAGGCGTGCTCTTCTGAACCCATATACTTCAACCACGCAGTCGTTAATTATATATGAGAAGGGGAAAATGAGGACACCGGCTGTAATGGTGAACCAGCCGAGGTCTATGGTCTTGATTTCAATAAGATTGGAAACGATCAGGCATACAGTGAACATTACGCACAGAAGCATAAATGTTACTGTCACAGCCGGAGTTGATGAATTCTGGGTGGAGTTTTTCTGCATTTTCTTGTTTTTTACGAGGTGGCAAGCACTCGGATGAATAATCTTTTTAATAACGGCGGAGAGGGTAAAAAATTTTGTGCTGATGAACGATACCGGGAATAAATCCGTTATATGACTATAAATCCTTAAGAAACTATATGAAGAAACTGCTGTTAATTCTTTTGATTCTCGGTGTGATAGGAGTAGGAATCTATCTGTACACCGACAATACCCTTGTAAAATATGACGGTCCAATCACAGAGACCACAGACCTGAGCTGGCATCCGGACATACTTCCGGGATATGAAGCGAGATATGTCAATCAGGGAGAGGCTTTTGACGGCCCCTGCCGGAGTACCATAGTAAGGAAGCGTACGGACTCTGCCAGTACCCGCGGTTTCCTTTATATTCATGGTTTCAATGATTATTTTTTCCAGGCTGAGATGGGGGAACGCTTTGTCGATTCCGGTTACCATTTCTATGCGGTTGACTTACGTCGCTACGGCCGTAGCCACGAGCCCTGGCAGTATTGGTTCAATGTCAGGGATGTGAGGGAGTATTTTGCGGATATAGACTCCGGCATAGCCCAGATGCGCAGGGATGGCATTACAGACATTACACTCGGAGGCCACAGTACGGGCGGACTGACTGTATCATATTACGCGGCTGAGCGCGGTGAAGAATGTGGTGTTAACCGTGTGGTAACCGATTCTCCGTTCTATAACTGGAATTTCAGTGCGTTCATGCGGCATGTGGCCATTCCTTTTGTGGGGTATCTTGGAAAACTTTTTCCGAATGCAAAGGTTGATCAGGCTCATTGTGACGGCTATGCCTACAGCCTCTTAAAAGAATATCACGGACAGTGGACTTATGACACTGACTGGAAGATGATCTTCTCACCTCCGGTGACTTTCAGCTGGGTTGGTGCCATTTCGGATGCTCAGAACCGAATGATGGACAAAAGAGAAAATATAAGCGTGCCCATCCTGGTTATGCACAGCAGCCGAAAGATTGAGGGCTGCGGCTGGACTGAGGAATTTCAGACAGGAGATGCAGTACTTGATCCGGAGATGATACAAGAAAGGGCCGTGCAGCTTGGTCATCAGCGCATGGTTTGCACTATTGACTCAGGCTTGCACGACCTTATCCTGTCAGAACCGCGTCCGCGGGAGGCGGCTTACGATTCTATATTTAAGTTCCTGCAGAGGTATTGATTATTCCTCCACGTAAGGCCTGTCAATCTCAGCCCAGATGAGGTAACCCTGACCGAGCAGATGCAGGCCGTCATTGGTGAGTTCTTCACGCAGACGACCGTTCTCATCCACAAAGTGTGGGTAAAGATTGATGAATGTTGCGTTCTTCTCGGCAGCCAGGGGCTCTAAGAGAGCATTGAGCTGGGGAACCACCTCTTCCTTTCCGTCAAGCAGGCGGTAACGTCCGAATGTGGTGTTGAAAGGAAGGACGGAGTGGAGGTAAACGCGAGTGGCGGGAGATTCTGTGTGGATTCTGTCAATGAGTCCGCCAATCATTGTGGCAATGCTGTCAGCTGTCAGATTATGGCTGATGTCATTGGCACCGGTGATGAGGAAAATCTTGGCGGGTTTTCCGCGGAGAATGGAGCCGAGGCGCTCATCAATACCGTCAGCAGTGTCACCGTTTATACCGCGGTTAACAATTTTGGGATTATTGAGGAGCTCCTGCCACTCACCACCGTGTATGAGGCTGTTACCCAGGAAGACAATGTTTGTGGAGTCAACGGGCAGAACGTCAAAGAGAGAGGCACGCTGGCCGTACAGCTCCGTGCGCTGTGCCATACCTGACAGGGAAAGACTCAGCAGGACGGCAAGGGTGAGAATGAGGCGTTTCATCTTGTTTAATTATTCAGCATTTTCAATACCACGGTATGCGTCAGTGGCTTTCTTGACAGAGCCGTGCATGAGGAGAAGGCGTTTGGCTTCATCATAAGGAAGGCTGAGTTCTTCAACGAGCATGCGGGTGCCGCGGTCAACGAGTTTGGCATTGCTGAGCTGCATGTTCACCATCTTGTTTCCTTTTACACGACCCATCTGGATCATAACGGAAGTGGTGATCATGTTGCAGATCATTTTCTGACCTGTACCGCTCTTCATGCGTGAAGAACCTGTGACGTATTCGGGACCTACCACCATAACAATGGGAATCTCAGCGGCTTCTGTAACAGGAGCACCGGGATTTGAAGTGATGGCAGCGGTGAGGATACCGTTTTCACGGCATGTCTTGAGGGCGCCGATAACATAAGGAGTTGTGCCTGAAGCAGCAATTCCGATAACAGTGTCCTTGTCATTGATATTGAAAGCCTGAAGGTCTTTCCAACCCTGTTCAGTATCATCTTCAGCGTTCTCCACCGGATTACGGAGGGCAGTGTCACCGCCGGCAATCAGTCCGATAACCCATGAAGGGTCCATGCCGAATGTGGGAGGAATCTCAGATGCATCAAGCACACCGAGACGTCCGGAAGTTCCGGCACCGATGTAAAAGATGCGGCCGCCTTTTTTCATGCGGGCAACAATCTTGGTTACAAGTTCTTCAATGGCGGGAATGGCCTGTTCAACAGCCAGCGCCACTTTCTTGTCTTCAGTATTGATGTCATGGAGGATTTCACCTACACTCTTCTTTTCCAGGTCATTGTAAAGTGAGGCCTGCTCACTTATCTTTACAAATGTCATATGCTGTAATTTGGTGTTAAATGCTGATTAAGCGTGGAATTTAAGGAGGCCGTCCATGGGACTCTTCAGGATGGTTCCAATCTTGAGGCCGGAAGCGGCAGCAGCTTCTTCCAGAACCGGACGGAAGTAATAGGCAATAGAGCCTACAAAGTTGACAGGATGTTTTTCAGCACCGGTGTACTGCATGACATTGCGGCGGAAGAATGCCTTGAAGGAATTGAGGACCATGTCATGGATTTCAGGAACATCAATGTGCTTGGAGATGAATGGAGTTACGGAAGCCAGGAAGCGGTTGGCCTGCGGCTCACGGTACACACGGCGGATAATGTCCATCAGAGAGAGGTCATACTCGCTCAGGAAAGCGGCAGCCACTTCAGCGGGAATCTGGTTTTTGAGCACGTCACCCAGGAAGAGCTTGCCCAGTACAGCGCCGCTGCCTTCATCACCTAAGATGAAACCCAGGGGAGAAACATTTGAAGCAATTCCCTGACCGTCATAGAGGCAAGAGTTTGAGCCGGTACCCATGATGCAAGCAATACCGGGTTCACGGCCGCAGAGGGCGCGGGCTGCTGCCAGGAGGTCTGTGTACACCTCAACTGTTTTGGCAGCGGGGAAATTGTGTTTGAGGGCTGTTGCAACATTTGAACAAACTTCAGTTGAGATGCAACCGGCACCGTAGAAGTAAATGCTGTCAATAGAGTCAATGTATTCAGTCAGCTCAGGAACCAGTTCAGTGCGGATGCGGGTACGCATCTCTTCCTCAGTGAGCATAACGGCATTCATGCCGCAGGTAAAAACCTGTTTTGCAAGTTTCTGTTCGTTAAGCACGCACCAGTCAATCTTGGTGCTACCGCAGTCTGCTATAAGTTTCATATCTTGATGTATATTTTATTTTTGTAAAGGGGAAGGCCGATAAGCCAGTTGAGGATAACAAAGGAGAGAGCGAACAGGAGAGATGCCAGAGTGGCGTCACCGCCGCAGAGGGGTGTGAAGAAGTCATCGTACAGGAGACCTTTCAGCGTGGTTTCACCAACTTTCCATGACCCGATTATGATACCGAGAACGGCACCGAGGCAGTACATGAACAGGGGATTGATACCGAAAACTTCAAAGAAGCGGCACCAGCTGCGGTGTCCTTTGATATCAATAATCCAGATGAGAAGTCCCAGGAATGAGGCGGCCAGTCCGCAAGTTGTCAGCACAAATGTGGGTGACCAGATCTTTTTATTGATAGGCAGACCAAAATCAAGCAGGAATCCGCTGAATGTGAGTATGGTGCCTATGATGAAAAGCTTGTTAATCCTGAGATTGTTATCCTTGGTGCTCAGAATGAGTCCGCCGCAAATAAAGCCTATGAGCATGTGAGCAATGGACGGGAGTGTGCTGAGCAGTCCTTCAGGGTCAAATGCCAGGGTGACACCGCCGATAGTATCCTTGTACATATGGTCAGGACCGAGCACCTTGTGGTCCACAATGGAAATGACATTGGTGTCCGCAAAAGCAAAACCGTTACCGCACAGAAGGATTACCGCGTAAGCAACTAACATCAGGCCCACCACCCACGGAAGTAGTTTCCGGGTGAAAATCAGTGCAATTAAGGAACCAACACCGTAACAGATGGCCAGACGGGGCATTACGCCCAGAATACGGATGGTGTCAAATGTTGCCACGCACTCCAGCAGTTCCTTGCCGCTGAAAATGCCGCGCATGAATTTTCCGAACCAGGCGATGGCAATACCGATGGCAAAGATAACGATGGTGCGAACCATTATCTTGACAAAGGAGTTCATGCTCAGCTTGAAGTCATACTTTCTCAGAGAGAAGTATGTGCTTATTCCCATAATGAACATGAAGAACGGGAATACAAGGTCAGTGGGAGTAAGACCATTCCACTCGGCATGCCGGAGCGGGGCGTAGATGTTCCCCCAGCTGCCGGGATTGTTCACCATAATCATCCCGGCTATGGTGATACCGCGCAGAATGTCCAATGCCAGGAGTCTTGAGGACCCTCCCTGATTGGCGATTTTTTTGTTCATGATAGTTGATTGGTAGAAATATAAGATAATGTGATGTGAATATTATTTGGCTTTAGAACACTGGTCGACCAGGTACACAATGCTCTTGTACGGGATTCCGCTGTTTGTGGTCAGTCCAATCTCACAAGTGCGGGAATTGGAATAACCGTTCACGCAACCTGCCTCCTTGATGGCCGGTTTGAGCTTTCGGAGACCCCACTGATTCAGTTCAGGATGAGTGAAGCCCTTGTCACCGGCAAATCCGCAGCAACCGACCTCAGCGGGCACGGTTACGTTCCGGGCGCACATGGCGGCCAGCTGAACCATCTTTGCACCTACACCCATTAGGCGGCTGGAACAAGTGATGTGAACAGCAATTGAGGTGTCCAGGGGAGTGATGTCAAGGTGAGGAGTGAGGAAGTCAAGGATGAACTCAGAGGGCTCATAGAGTTTCATGGACTTGATGTGAGTGCGCATGCGGTGGAGGCAGGGGCTCTGATCACACACCACAGGATACTTGCCTCCATCAGACGCAACCGCCAGAGCGGTTTCAAGAGTTGCAAGTTTTGCGTCTGCAATTTCCGGCATGCCCTTGCTTTCCCAGGTCAGGCCGCAGCAGAGGCCTGAAATATTCTTGGGGAAAATAACTTCAAAACCGGCTTTCTTGCACAGGCGTACAAAAACTTCAGGCAGAGGTTCTTCACCGTGGGGAGCGTTCTCCGCCACACCCATGGTGCGGTTTATGCATGAGGGGAAGTAAACAAGCTTACGCTCTGACGCAGGCTGAACGTCCCTGAGCATGTGTCCGGGATTGAAAGCCTTAGGCAGGGACGGGGTCCACAGGGGGAAGCCCACTTTATGGAGAGTTTTACCCATGCCGGTGACACCACCGTCACCTAAAACCTTGTGAGCAATGTTGGCAGTGCCGAGAGCCAGGCGCAGGCCTGAACTAACAGTGCTCAGATTTTTTGCTGTCCAGTGACCCACTTTCCATGCCAGGGGGCCGTGAGCTTTCCTGCGGATGTCATGGATGAGTTCACCGGTGTTTATCTTCATGGGGCAAGAGGTGCTGCACAGACCGTCACCGGCGCAGGTCTCGTTACCGTAATACCTGAACTGTTTTTCAAGTGCAGCCAGGATCTGAGGATCTTCACCGCTGGCTCTGAGGCGGCTGATCTCGCGCTGAGTTACAATGCGCTGACGCGCGGAAAGGGTCAGGCCGCAGCTTACGCAGTTGACCTCACAGAAACCACATTCAATACATTTGTCCACATGCGGGTCACAGACGGGCAGGGGCTTCATGGAGCGCACGTAACAGTCCGGATCATCATTGAAAATCACACCCGGATTGAGAATGTTCTGCGGATCAAATGTTTCCTTGATGCGTTTCATCATTGAGAAGGCCTTGCTTCCCCATTCTTTTTCCACAAAGGGAGCCATATTGCGACCGGTACCGTGTTCGGCCTTGAGAGAGCCGTGGTAACGGTCCACAACCAGTTCCTCAATCTTCTTCATCAGGCCGCGGTACTTCTCCACATCCTCAGGAGTGTCAAATTTCTGGGCGATGACAAAGTGATAGTTACCTTCCAGTGCGTGACCGTAAATGCAAGCGTCATCATAACCGCATTCCTCAAGCAGACTTGCCAGGCGGACTGTGGCTTCCGGAAGGTCCTCAATATGGAAAGCAATGTCCTCTATAAGAGCCGTGGTTCCCAGGGGGCGTGTGCCGCCCACCGCGGGGAAAACTCCTGAGCGGATGAGCCACCATTTCTCCACTTCCTTGGGATTCTGGGAGAAACGGACTTCACGGTAAGGATTATATCCTGAGATGAGTTTCTCTGTGGCCGCAATGGCTGAGTCAAGTTCTTCCTTGCTCAGTGCTTCAATCTGAATGAGCAGGGCGGTGAGACCCTCGCCGGTTGTGTCATGGACTGAGGCAAGGGACTTTTTATCAAGCAGCTCACAGGCCTGGACCAAGCCGGATTTACGCATATCCACCACTGCGCGGCAGGCGTCAGACATTTCCTTGAAGTACACCATGGCAGAGGCAGTCTCAGGTTTCTGAGCCTCAGTGTTCATGGTGATTTCAGACATGAAGGCCAGGGTGCCCTCGCTGCCCACCATGCTGTGGGCAATGATGTCAAAAGGATCTGTAAAAGTTATGAAAGGTCTGAGGTTCAGACCTGTAACATTCTTGATGGAATATTTATATTCAATGAGGTCCCTGAGTTCTTTGTCGGCCATAATTTCGTCACGTATGGACTCAATTCCGGCAATAAAGTCAGGATGGCTCTTACGGAACTCATTTTTAGAATTTTCATCACCTGTGTCAAGCAGAGTGCCGTCAGCCAGAATAATACGCATTGATTCAAGGACGCGGTCACTGTTGGCATGAGTGCCGCACTTCATTCCGGAAGCATTATTGGCAACGATACCACCGACCATGGCGCTTTTCTTTGAAGCCGGGTCCGGGGAGAAAACACGTCCGTAAGGCTGGAGAATCTCACTTACCCTCTGACCGATGATACCGGGCTGAAGGGCAATCCTATGTGCGTGAGGATCAAGAAAACGATAATTTTCCCAGGCTTTCCCTGCCACCACCAGGATGGAATCAGAGATTGCCTGACCGGACAGACTTGTACCGGCAGCACGGAATGTGACGGGAAGCTCCAGCCGAGAGGCCTGGCGCAGAACTTCCTTTACTTCCATTTCATTTTCAACCCTGATAACAAGCTGCGGAATGAGCCTGTAAAAACCTGCATCAGTACCCCAGGCCAACCTCCTGAGTTCATCAGTATAAATGCGTTTTGGGCTGATAATGTGCTTAATACTATCTATAAATTGCCTGTACTTGGGCTTAATTGTGTATAATTCCATTGTGTGATTGATTGGTAAAAAATAATTGAGGTTGTAAATTTATAAATAAATCTCAAGTTATGCAAGAAAAAATCCTGCATAACTTGAGATGTTTAAAGCTTTTATTGATACAGATGATAAGGAGCGGAAGCGGCGCGGAAGCTTTCTACGTCCTTGTTCCAGTAAGGAATAATATCCTCCACCTTATAATTCTGACCGAAGAGCCGACGGATGTTCTTGCTGCCGGTTACCTTGTCAAACATATTCAGACGTGCCTCAGGAGCAACATCAAATGCCTTGTGATCAGGATACATGTCAGCAAGTTCCTCCATTACATAGAACTGGAGCAGAGACAGGGGCGCAGCCTGCTTGTCAGTGATATAGTATTCCACGCCGGCCAGATTCTCACCCTTGCCGAAAGCATAGAAGGGTTTGATGTGGATGGGACGGAATTCAACACCGGGGATACCGCGTGCGTTGAGGCGGCTGCTGAGTTCCTCAGCGTCTACCCATGATGCACAGAAGAGTTTGAAAGGTTCTGTGTAACCCACGCCGATATTCATGTAATCAAGTTCACCGAGGATACCGCTGGCGGGATAGTAAATGGCAGTTTCAGGAGTGGGGATGTGAGGGGAGGGGAGTACCCAGGGCATTCCGGTCTGACGGAAGTCCATGTTGCGGGTATAGCCTTCCATGGGAATTACAGTGAGATCACATTTTACTCCACCTTCCAGGAGGCCTTCCTCATTCAGATAACGGGCAAGTTCACCGGGTGTGAGGCCGTAAAGATAAGGAATGGGGAACTGGCTCACAAAGGAGAAACAGCTGTCTTCAACCAGATTTCCTTCAATCTTGTCTCCGCCAACGGGATTGGGGCGGTCAAGTACCATGAACTGCTTGCCGTTTTCTGCACAGGCTTCCATGGCCACACCCATGGTGGATATGAAAGTGAATGAGCGGCAGCCGATGTCCTGGATGTCATAAATGAGCACGTCAATATCCTCCAGCATTTCAGGGGTGGGCTTGCGTGATGAGCCGTAGATGGAATATACGGTAACACCAGTAGCGGGGTCAACGTAGGTGCTTACATGGTCACCGGCGTGAACGTCACCGCGTACGCCGTGCTCCGGAGAGTAAAGGGCGTTGAGCTGCACGTCATCAGCCTGATGGAGGATGTCAATGGTGGACTTGAGGTGATTGTCCACTCCGGTGGGATTGGTGATCAGGCCCACACGTTTTCCAACGAGACCTTCAAAATTGCGGTCTCTCAGAACCTCAATACCGGGTTTTACCTGAGCGGCTCCGGTAAGTGCCAGAATTCCGGCAGCAAGGGATATGATTAACTTTTTCATACGTCTTGTTCTTCTGTAAGATTTTCTTCCTCAACTTTCTGCTGAGTGGTCTGCTTTTTACCGTAATTGGGATTAACCTTGATCATGGAAGTTACCAGCCATGTTGCCAGGCAGCAGATAAGGGTCCAGATAAAGAAGTGGTTATAACCGATAAGTTCCTGGAGCCAGCCGGACCACATGCCCGGAAGCATCATGCCCAGAGCCATGAAGGCGGTGCAGATGGCGTAATGTGAGGTCTTGTAAGGACCGTCTGCAAAGTACATCATGTACAGCATGAATGCGGTGAATCCGAAACCGTAACCGAACTGGTCCACAAACATACCTGCGCAGATGGCAACCATGCCGCCAACAGATGACGGGTCAGGCTGGTATGCGCTCAGCAGAATATAAACGATTGAGTTCAGCGAGATGCTCAGAGCCATGGGCCAGAGCCATTTTCTCAGACCGCCCTTTGAAGCGCAGATACCGCCGATGATACCGCCGATGGTGAGGGCAATGATACCGATGGTACCGTACACCAGACCAACCTGGCCGGTGGTGAGTCCGAGGCCTCCCTTGTCAACAGGATCAAGGAAGAAGGGGTTGATAATCTTAATCAGCTGGGCCTCAGGCAGACGGTACAGAAGCATGAATGACATGGCCACCCAGATCTGTTTTTTCTGGAAGAAGGTCTTGAAAGTATTCAGGAAGCCTTTTACAATCTGGCCTGCAGACTGAGGTTCTCCGCCGTTGATGCTCTTGTCTGTGGCAGGACGGGGCAGGATGAAACTGTGATACAGAGCGGCAAGCAGGAAGAATATTGACAGGACTATGAACACGATTGTCCATGCCAGGGGAATGTTTCCTGATGTTCCCTGGAATTCAGCTGTGCTTACGGATGCAATCTTGTTGTCAACCTCAAAGTAAAGATAAGCAGTCTTGTTCCAGTTGTCACGTGTGAATACAAAGCGTGTGGGGAGTTTCTGCTGTTCAAGCTTGATGCTCTGGTCGCCGCTCTTGTAAGTAACGATGAGAATGCGGTCTTCACCTTCTTTGGGTTCCTGAGTCAGGGTTACACCAACAATTGCAAAGTTATTGTTCAGGCTTGCAACTTCAGCACGTTCTTCACCGAAAGTATTTGCAATCCAGTTTTCAAAAGCGCTCTTTTCAGCGGGAGCAGCCACAACCTCACCGGATTCCTTGGGCTCGGAGTTAGCCTCGGCAACAAACCCGTTCATTACATTGAGCTTGCCAATGCTGTCAATCATCATGGCAGAGTATTCAGCAAAAGGCATTTCAGTGCTTTCACCGTTCTTTACAACGGTAACTGAAGCGGGAGCCGCGGTACCAATCTCAACAACAGGAGAGGAGAACACAAACTGTTCAGTACCCTGCTGTTCAGCAGTGAGTTCAATGACATCCGGAATATGGTACTGGGCCATATCGGATGTTGATACAATGGCCGGGTTGGCCTCGACTTTCATGTATGCCGGATCAAGACCGGTATTGGATTCAATAACACCGGCAATGATAACGAGCAGGCCCTGGCCCACAATGGTGGCTACACGGTAAAAAGTAGAGCGGATACCCACGTAAGCGGCCTGCTGGTGTTCCTGCAGGGCTATCATGTAATATCCGTCAGAAGCTATGTCATGTGTGGCTGAAGCAAATCCTACAAGCCAGAAAATTGCCAGAGTGAGCTGGAAGAAGAAGGGAGTGGGAATGGAGAATGCCACTGCGGCAAGTCCGAAACCGATGATCCACTGCATCAGCACTGTCCACCAGCGTTTGGTTTTGATCAGGTCCACAAAGGGACTCCAGAACGGTTTGATTACCCAGGGGAGATAAAGCCAGCCTGTGTACAGGGCGATATCCGTATTGGAAATACCGAGGCGCTTGTACATGATAACTGTCAGGACGTTGACGGCCACGTAAGGCAGGCCCTGAGCAAAGTACAGCGACGGTATCCAGCTCCATGGATTCCTGGTTGATTGGTTCTTTTTAACCATATTGATAATGATTGGGTTAAAAGATTGGTTTAATAGATGGTCTTGATAACTGTGTTATGGAAGTAATGGGCAAGAATCTGCCGGTAATCATAACCTTTGGCACCCATAACAGCGGCGCCAATCTGGCATAATCCCACACCGTGTCCCCAGCCGGCTCCGTACAGAGTGAAGCCCTCCGGGCGTTTTTCCACAACAAAAGCGGAACTGTACAGATGGCTCTCTGAGAGGGCATGACGGATTTCAAGCTCCTTGCCTAATATCATGGTACGCTTGGTTCCGGTAACTTTCAGGCGTTTGATGCGTCCGGAGGTACCGCGTTCCAGCGGCTCCATGTCTGTGACTGTTCCGAAGTCTATACCGGTACGACGGCGGATAAGCTCTGAAAGTCCGTCTGTGGTGAAGTCCACTTTCCAACGGTAAAAGTCAGCGGTTTCCTGGTCGTAATTGTTGAGTACCTGGCTGAGGATGCTTCCATCTGTGGTATTACAGAAAGCTTCCGGAGATGACATTATCCACTGACGGGCATTCTCCTCCACGGTGAGGTCAGGAAAGATATCAGGAGTCACTGTATCAGCGGCTGCCTCAAGGTAAGAATGATGCTCAGGTTCCCAGCAGTTTTCAAACTCCTCAAACACACCGCCGCAGCACTTGGAGAAACGAGCGTCTGCCAGTTTTCCCTCTGCGGAGTAAAGTACCATGCCGCGTGTCTCATTGACGGCGGCCTCAACTTCCGGTGATGTCTGACGGGTTATTCCCTGGTAACGCTGGCAGTGGTCATCTGCACATACGTCAAAGAGGACATGATCCTCGCGGTCCTGCCAGCGGTTAATTTCGGTATCAGTAATTACCATCATGCTGCGCTGGTCACTGCCGGTGCTGTCAAGAGTCTTGTGCTTTTCAATCTGGGCAAGGAGCCAGGAGCGGGAGATGATGGCATGAGCGCGCAGGAGTGCTCCTGAGGCGCTTGCGCTCATCTCGCTGGAAATCACGCTCTTGAGATACTGCTCAACACCCACAAGGTTTACCGCTGTGAGGCGTCCTTTTTCAACCACAAACTCCAGGCTGCCGGCAAAACGCTGGTTTTCACGGCGTTCCCAGTGGAAGTCCACGCCGATTACTACGTCCTTGAGTTCAAAGAAACAATTTTGGTTCTCAGGAGACAGAATTTCAGCAGGCTTTCCATCAATGAGGGGCTGATTCTCAGCAGACAGTGTGGCTGTGTGACTGCCGCTTACCTCAGTGCCGGAGGCTGTGCGGTAAGTGCCATGCAGTTCAAACTCAATGGTCTGAGCTGCAAGGACACCTACGCGCAGTATTGCTTCTTTATTACAGTTACTGCACATTTTCAGCAATATTATTTATTTCCTCTTTACTGAGGCATACTTCATCCAGCACACGTTTTACGGCCGCAACATCCATTCTCTTGAAATCCTCGGGACGGGGAGTGATGAAAACTCCGCCGACGTCAACGGATGCGGGAGAAATGAGCATGCAGTCATCACCTTCAGTACCGTAGAATGAGGGACGGTGACGCTTGCGGGGTATTACCACCAGGCGCTCAGCTGCGGGTGTGGAGAATGAGAGGATGTTCATCATGGGTTCCTTTTCACCTTCCGGAACGGGAATGGCTGCATAGAGACACTTGAAGAGGCGTTCTCCGGCGGCATGGTCTTTGGCGTCAATGACAAAGGCTTTTACCGGGAGGGTATCTTCCACGTACAGAGTGGCATCTCCGTCAGTGGCCACTGCTTTGAGTTCTGTATCTTCAAGTGCCTGGGCAATGGTGAGGAAATCACTGTTGCCGGCCTGGAAGTGCATGTGATCAGGAGCGGAGGCACCGCAGCGGGGGCCGTTGTAGAATACTGTATATCCGTCCAGTTCCGCAGCCAGGTCAAGCATGTCTGCAATACGTCCTTCAATGAGCTGGTCCGTATGGCTGTTGTCAGGAATGGTGAGGTGACGGCGGAAGATGGGGAAGGGATTGATCAGGATGGTATAACGTTCCTTCCAGGGGAGTCCGAACTGAACTTCAGGACGGTTCTCCGCGCAGAGGAAACATTTACGGGCTTTCAGGGATGCGGCATCCACTTTGGCTCCGGATGAGACGATACGTGCCGGATTGAACTGGACCTTGAAAGGCATGCCGTCCACGTCAAATGACTTTACTTCAACACCTGCCAGGGCGTCAAAGTTGCCTTTTGCCATGGGCCACTGCTCCAGCTGGCGGTCAAAGAATTCTTTGATCTCCATCTGCTCAGGCTTTTTTATTTTTTTCAATGCGAGCCTGCAGTTCCCAGGTACGGATGCGGTCCTTGTACAGATTGTTGGCGTTCATCTTGTTGATGTCCAGAGCTGCGTCTGAGTTATCCTCCCAGCGGCGGCACAGGTAAACAACATCATATACACGGCCAATCTGGTAATTGCGGCTTACGGCAAGACCAACTGCGTAATCCTCGCCATAACTTGTGTTGGGGAGCTTGATTTCACGGAGCAGGGGAGTGTAGAAGGCACGGGGAGCTCCGAGGCCGTTGATGCGCAGGGCGTTGTTACGGCCGTTTTCAGGAGTCCATTCCTTGTGGTCAATGACACCGGGAGGAAGCATGTTCTTGTTGATGTCTGTGAGCATGTATGTACCCACAACCATGCCGGAGTTATTGTCATAGAAAGCCTGAACCATTTTGGCAAGTGTGTTCTCATCAGCGTAAACATCATCAGAGTCAAGCTGAACAGCAAACTTACCGCAGTTTTCATTTGCCACACCCAGGTTCCAGCAACCGCCGATACCGAGGTCTTCGCGTTCAGGAATGATGTGGATCACGCGGGGATCCTTGGCAGCGATTTCAGCAATGGCTTCAGTGGTGCCGTCTGTGGAATGGTTGTCAACCACAATCAGGTTGAAGGGGAAATCTGTCTTCTGCATCAGAACGCTGTTCATGGCGTCAGCAATGGTGCGTACGCGGTTGCGGACAGGTATGATTACAGAGGCCTCGTTGGCAAAGTTGCCGCTGTTGAGGTCAATTGTATCAAATTTGGGTTCCAGATAACCACCGATGGCCTTGAGGTGCTCTGTGCAGGCCTGTTCCATTTCAATCTGGTTGGCACGGTTACGGGGATCAACGTAGTCAAAGATTTTTTCACCGGAAGCGCGGTTATCAAGTGTGATATCGGTATAGAGATACTCATTGATGTGTACCAGAGGAGCGATGCGGCTGATACGCAGACGCAGGTCATACAGACCGGCTGCGTTGTACTGTGCAACCATTCCGGCAGCTGCCTGCTTGAAATCCTGAGCGTTATAGAACAGCACTGAACCGAAGTTGAAGTCATCACGGAGTGCGCCGAACTGGTAATCAATGACGGGAGCGTTTGTGCGCTTGCCTTCCACCACGGTGTAGTAATCAGAGTACAGCATTGATGCTTTGGAATCCTTGGCGATGCCGATGAAGCGGTCAATGGCGTTGTAACCCATTACCAGCTGATTGTACTTTGTGTACAGGAGGATGTAATTCTCGCTTGTTGCCTCTGCAATCTTCTTGACAGCATCAGTGGAGTTCAGAGTGCTCACGTGGAGAACGCCACAGCCCAGGCAGCCTTTGGCCTCGGGATCTGTGGAGAGAAGAGTGATTTTGGTAACTGAGGCATTGCTGCGGAGATTTTCTACGCTTTCGCGTACTTGTGCTTCATCAGCATAGGGGAGGAAGCAGTGAACTGTAGCTTTCATATTAGATATTAAAGATTTATGTGATTGCGTTTTATGATTGGTTAGTTATAAATTAAAGTTCTGTCTGATGGGATGCTCTTTCACGGCGCGGTGACGGATCTGAAAAGAAATTCAGGATCTGAGTCATGAGGTTGGCGCGAGCCTCTGGTGAGGATATGGTTTCAAAGGGGAAACCTATTGCCACAGCACGATGTGTTGCAGCGTCCATTGCTGTGCCGGCCACAAGGTTGTTCTCTGTGTATCGCATCATTGTCACTGTTGTGGATGCGTCGGCACCATAGAATGAATCGGGGCTCTCAACCACGTACATGTCAGGATTGAGGGTATTTGAGAATTCATACTCACCGCCGGTGAAATCCTTATAACGGTTGTCAACCTGATAAGCCTCGCCGGTAACTGAGGCCTGACCTACGCGCCAGTTGTAACCCAATACCTTGCGGGCGAATTCCTTGTCGGCGGTGGCGGTTGAATCATTGGAATTGGGGTTATCCCAGATATCTGTGGCGATATAGGAACCTGATACAAAGAATGCGGTTCCCTGTTCCGCCAGGGCACTCATGCGGCTCTGGAGGGGTGCGGGGAAGGCCTTGTAATATGTTCCGAACACACCGCGGCCGCGTACAATTTCCTTCTGCTTGCCCAGGATGAGGTCAACCACGGCGGGCTTGCTGTCTGAGGCCATGAAGGCATCCACGCTGGTGGAGATGAATCCGCGTCCGGCGGCTGCAATGGCTGCCCCGTGGATGACGGGATAATCAAATGTGTTACCGGCAATTACCTTATCCTCATAATTGGAACGTGAAGCACCGAAACCTGCGGCATCGTCATCCATCCAGGGTATGTCACGGCGGAACTCAAACTGGCTGCCGATAAATGAAATGTCATTGATGTAAGGAACACCGTGGTCACGGATGTCATAGAATCCGGCAATCTCGCCGCTGTTGAAGCGGTCAGGAGCGCTCACGCGGGTAAAGCCGTTGACAATCAGCACGGGTTCTCCGGGGAGATTGCACAGGGCCAGTACTTCAGACGGGAAGGAAATACCTCCGTCGTTGGCTGCGATGATGCGGTATGAGTGGATGTCAGTGTCGCTGATACTTGTTGTCCAGTCAGGTGTGTCCGTGCGGGCAATCTGGCGGAAGGCGCCGTCTGTGCCGATGCGCTCCTCTATTATATAATAGGTGGGCATGGCTGTGGGCTCCAGGGTGTCTTCAGTGGGACGCCAGCTCAGGGTATAATTGTTTTCACCGCTTTTGTTTATGGCAAAGGAGTTTACAGCCAGGGGCTGGACAATAAACTCACGGTTATCACGCTGGGCAATGAAGCGTCCCATGCCTTTATAAATTGCACGTGAAACGGTAAAGCGGAAGTTGGGGTCAAGACCGTAACCCATGTCAGCAAAGTTCTGATGAGAGAGCAGCTCGAGGAGCATGGCGGGAACCTGAGGAACGCGGGCCTCAAAATATGTCTTGTCCCACATTCCGCGGCGTGTCCAGTTGGGTTCATACTCGGCACGGATGTCGTTCACAATATTGGTCATGACCAGGTCTGTGAGGTCTCGGCTGGCCATGCGGGATGAGCCGTTGCCCAGGGTATCACCCAGGGTGCTGTAAATACCCAGGGTTCCGATGATGGAGTCATTCAGGGTTGTGCCTGCATCTGAGTGGAAGGCGAAGCTCAGGTCAATGGGGATGTTAAGGCCTTCACGGTCAGGAAGCATGGAGGAACCGCCTGCCAACCAGTTTACCCATGCACCGCGGCTCTTATAATCATCAGTGTAATCGTTCTCATTCTGAGTGGGAGTGTACACGCTGTCAGGAACTCCGGCCCACTGCATGAAGTAACGGGCTGCCTCTGTGAAACGGGGATAGTTACTGAGAGTGTAATGATAATCAATGCTGTCCTTGGGAGTGCCAACGATACGGGCAACATTACCCATGCCGCCACCAATCTTCACGGCGTCTGCCGTAACCACTGTGCGGGAGTCAGTACCCTCATTATCAAGTTCCACAATGGTCTGGTTACCTGCCTGGAAGGGGAAGTGCCCCAGGTAAATCCAGGTTCCCCCGCCCATGCGCTGGTTGACAGTGAAATGGTGGTCTCCGTCAGCCGCCTTTACGGTGTATTTTGCTGCGGTGGAGCTGTTGGGGAGAGTGACATAACTTACATACACGGCGTAATTTCCGGCTTCAGGGATATCTGCACCCCACTGAGCCTTGGCAGCGCGCTGCTCACCGTTGTTGGTAGGAGCCTTGCGGGCAGTACCCTCGCGGAAAGGATTCTGATTCAGAGTGATGATGGGAGTGGTGTAAGCAAAACCTATGCCGGCGTCACCCCATCCGCCCTGCTCGCTGTAAGTACCCGTAGCCTGGCCGCCATCGTTGTCCACAATAATCTCCACAGTATTGGTATCGCGCTCGCGCGGGGACATTACATATGCACCGGCGTTTTCCAGCATGGGCATCAGGAAAGGCATCACATAACTCTGTGTGTACAGGTCCTCGACAGTCTGGAAAATACGGGCACGCTGCCATTCCCAGCGGTTGAGTTTGGGCTCAAAGTACCAGCCGTGACTCTGCCACATGGCAATATTGGCACCGTCAAGACCAGCAGGAGCCGGAGTGGCCTCCTCACGTGTGATGAAGCTCACGCGCTCTGTGGGGCCCTGGTTGAGCTTGGGCGCAAACAGAACCAGATTACTCAGGTCATGGTCATCTGTCTTGAGGCTGATGCTGTAATTGGCATATCTGTTCCCTAAGGCACGGAGGATATCGGATTTGAAGCTGGCCAGACTTTCTGCAGTAAAGGGAATGTACTGGGCAGCTTCAGAAAAAGTTACAGTAATATGGTGAGTGGCGTCATTAATATTGACTTTTTTCACTTTAACAGTTCCAAAACCGGTGTTGCCGGGGAGATAGGAACTTACCTGAGAGGCCACAGCCTGTGCCTGTGAGGATTCCGGCCCAAAATTGGCTGCACTGACGCTCAGAGCGCCTGCCGCAATCAATAGTGCCAAAGTGTGCTTCATCATAGATGGATGGTATTATAGATTTTCAACGCCCCTGACGGGGCTCGGGTGTATGTACGTTTCCGCAAAGGTAAGGAAAAAGTAACTTAACCAAGCAAAAATTACATGAAAAAAACCAAGGATAAACAAACTTTAATAATTGCATACATATTTTTGCAATAATTCAACCCGCGGAATGTGGGCAGGGGATAAAATTCAGGGGTTCTTGCCGCAGTTTGAAGAATAATTCTTAACTTTGCATGATAAAACCACCCACATCGGAGAAAAAAGGAAAAAGTTAAGGTGTCTTTACAGACAAAAACCAACACTTCCTCAGAGGTATTAACGGCAGTGCTGTCAGGCGTTGACGATACCGTAGGTGTGTCGGAAGCCAAATGGTATGTGGCCATCGTGAACTCGCGTCATGAGAAAGCAGTACATGACAAACTTCTGAAACTCAATGTTGAAAGCTATGTGGCCACGCAGAAAGAATGGCGCGTCTGGGCCAACGGCAAACGCAAGTTTATAGACCGGGTGGTCATACCCTCCGTAGTATTTATAAAATGCACGGAGAAAGAAAGGCGGGAAATAGTGACGCTGCCGTACGTGAACCGCTTCATGGTCAACCGTACCACCGCCGCCGGCACCCTCAGGCGTCCAGTAGCAGTCATTTCAGATACAGAAATAGAAAAACTCAAGTTCATGCTCGGGCAGACCGATGTCCCCGTAGAATTTGAGCCGACAGCATTCAATGTCCATGACAATGTCCGCGTCATACGCGGCAGCCTCCGGGGCCTCCAGGGCGAAATCCGCCGCGCATCTGACGGCACCCACACCCTCACCATCAGCCTCGCTCTCCTTGGCGGCGCCACCATCCGCATCAGCCCCCAAGACGTCGAAAAAATCTAACCACATAAATTTTACTGAGCTTTTTTTAAGAAAAGATATCTTTAAAAGCCGTTGCCTGATGAGGTTGACGGCTTTTTCTTTTTTTTGAGGGATTGAATTTATGTGAAATTTTGTGAACTTTGTGGGGTGGGGGGTGTTTTATGTATATGGAATCTAACGCTAAACCTTACTGGAATCTGGACAAGATTATGGCCCTTATTATTGGGCTGGCTATCACTGCTGGGGTGGTTATCCTCATCAAGTGTCTGAGTGATGTGCTTTTACCTTTCTTTATCGGTTGCTTTCTGGCTTATATCCTGGAACCTATCGTTAATTTTAACCGGAGGTGGACGCACACCAAGGGGCGTGCTATCGGCGCGTTTCTGACTATTATTGAGGTTACTGTGGTGGCCGGTGCGTTGGTTTATATTTTCCTGCCGTCTATTGTGCATGAGATTGATCAGCTGGATGCTATTATTGAGGAGCTTACTTCCGGGCGGAGGGAGCTTCCGCAGTGGTATGCTTCTATTGCTCAGCTTGTGCGGGATAATTTCAATGCGGAGGAGCTGAAGGGTTTTCTGACGGGTTCTCACTTTGAGGAGATTCTGAGTAAGAGTTCTTCTCTGCTTGAGGAGACGCTGGGTGTTCTCAAGGAGCTTCTGGATGTTATTCTGACGTTGATTTATACTCTCTTTATAATGATTGATTATGAGGAGATTATGCGCGGCTTCAAGCTGATTATTCCGGCTAAATACCGCTCTGATGCCATGGTTATTGTCCATGAGGTTCAGCACAATATTGACAGTTACTTCCGCGGTCAGGGTGTTGTGGCGATGTGTGCTGCGGTTCTTTACTGTATCGGTTTTTCCATTGTTGGTCTTCCGCTGGCTATTCCGATGGGTCTTCTTGTGGGTATTCTGTACATGATTCCGTACTTCCAGTATGTTACTCTGATTCCTGTTACGGTTCTGTGTCTGATTTACTCACTTGGTGGTGCGGAGGGTTTCCTGCCTTTGATGGGAAAGACTTTGCTGGTTTATGTGGTGAGTCAGAGTATATGTGATTACATTCTTACTCCGCATATCATGGGCAAGGAGATGGGTCTGAATCCGGCTGTGATTCTGCTATCTCTCTCTGTATGGGGTTCGCTCTTGGGTATTATCGGTATGATTATTGCTTTGCCGATGACTGCCATCATTATGACTTACTATGAAAGGTACATTTCCAATCCGCGGCCTAAGAAACAGAAGGTTCCGGTTGAGAATGAGAACTGATAATTTTATGAAAGTTTAATTTAGAGATAAAGTATTATTATGGATATTTCAAAAGACATTTCAGAAATCATAAAGACCAATCCGGCTTATGCGGCTGTTGTGAGCAGGGTGAGTGTGCGTCAGTTTGAAGACAAGGCTGTTCCTGATGAAATTATTGCTGCTCTGGTCCATGCGGGCATGAGTGCTCCGAGCGGTGTCAACAAGCAGCCTTGGGAATTTGTGGTGATTGATGACCGCGCCACTCTTGAAGCTCTGGCAAAGGGTCTTCCGTATGCTCAGTCAGCAGCAAAGGCTCCGCTGGCTTTTGTTCTGTGTGGTAACAAGGATAGATTTCTTGACGGTGACGATTCAACTCTCTGGATTCAGGATCTGGCCGCTGCATCTGAGAATATCCTCATTGCAGCCAATGCTCTCGGACTCGGCGGAGTGTACACGTGCATTTATCCGCATCCTGACCGTATGGAGGTGGCGGCTAAAGTGCTGGGATTGCCTGATGGAGTAGTGCCTTTTAATCTCATTCCTGTGGGGTATCCGCTACGTCACAGAGAGCCCATGGACAAGTGGCGTCCTGAGCGGGTGCATTTGAACCGTTATTCTTCCTGAGAAAGGAAATCGGGCATGAGTGAACGTTTTTTCTGAGCGGGTCTATTGGCAAGAATCACGGCTGCAAGGGCAAAGGCCACAAGTTGCTGTCCCTGGTATCCGGCCAGTGAGGCGAATCCGCCCAATCCTACCCATGCCGTGCAGAAAAGCACACACAGGTAGTAAGAACTGTATTTGAGTTTACGCACCACAAAGTAGAGACCGACAAAAAACAGGAAGTGTGTAATCAGGCCTATCCATCCGGCATTAATATAAATCTGGATGGGAATGATTTCAACGCCTGTTGCCACTTCCTCGTTGTTTGAATAGTCAATATAGTATTCGTTTACAATCATGAGTTTGTCCATCTTGGTGAGTTCCTGGTGGAGGAATCCCAGGCCAATGGCTTCACGATGGTAATAAGAAATGAGGTCAAGTTTGGGCAGAGCCTGAGCCATACGTCCGGAACCAAATTCGGCAAGGTCCTCGTCATCAACAGCCTCGTAGAGCATTAAAAACTGATCCACACTTGAGCGGACTCGTAGAAAACTCTGCTGCATGGCATCGCGGTCTGTGGAACGTGTAACGGGCAGAAGTCCGTCAATAAAATAGAGTGCCACACCAACAAGGAGGGCAGCGCCAATAATCTTGAGAATGCGCTTGAAAGAGCCCTGGAACAAGACACCGGCCATGGCAAGTGCTGTGATAAAGGTAAATGTCAAGGTTATCAAGGGGGCGATGATGAGCAGAGCCCACTGCCAGAGATTGAGTTTATAATATCTCAACACGGGGAAAACAGCCATGAACATGATATACAGGCCGTAAGGATACTTGCGGTGTAATCCCATGCTCAGGGGTGAGATCAGGGGGTGGTAAAAGGTTGATACTCGGCCGTCCCAACGGTAGTTGCTCGGGGCAAAGAGGTCGCCTTTCAATATGGCACCGTCAATGATATATGCGGCACACATCAGGAAAACAAAGGGCATCAGGTGCTTGAAGAATTCCTTGATGTCAAAGTCCCTGCCGGCAAATACCAGCAGAGGAATGAAGAAGCTTACAAAGGAATAATAATAACGGAGAGTCCTGAGCTGAATGGCAAATCTTTCCCAGCTGAACAAGGAAATGATGTACAGAATAAGAACGTACACCAGGAACATACCCATTATGACCTTGACACGCGGCGATTTACGCAGGAAAATCATTCCGAAAATTCCGAGGAGCAGACCGAGGTCATAAGACTTGACGCCTGGAAGCATATTATGGTCATTGAGGCCATATGCACCGAACATTATCATCATCATTATGACACAGTCATACGGGGACTTGCGCCAGCGGTTGAAGATGATGGCAAAGACAATGAGCACGGCCGGATAACAATGCAGACCCACCAGGGCCAGTGAGAGCATGAAAATCAATGGCCAGTAAAAATCCTTTTTGGACAGAACAAGCGGTTCCTTTTCCGATGATGTGGAACTTCTTCTGCTTGATTTCAATATGTTATTCAGAACACCTGCCATGATTTTATTTACTAATTTTGGACAGACGGGCCATAACCATCCTGCGTGCCGGTTCATCAAACAGCATAAGAGCTCCTGCTGAAATAATCAGAGAAAGAGCGCATACCATTACCAGTATCCAGAACTGGTGAATTTCAAGGCAATTACCCAAGAACGAGCCGGCTGCCATAGATACTCCGATGCAGAGAACCGGGAGCGAAAGACCTTTAATTACAAATGCCCACCAAGAGAAACCGGGTAACTGTCTGCGGAGAATCATCAGGTTGCAGCAGATTACTATGGAAATGAAAATGAGGTGAGCCAGAAAGACCACCGGGGGGAAGGATGTCCAGCGGAGCATGAGGTAAGCCGCCACAATCTCCACCAGCCACAGAGTACCTGCGGTGAGTGAGAGCGCGGCCACGCGGCCTGTGGCATGAATTCCGGCGTATGTACTGCCTGTAATTGTTTCCATGCAGCAAATCAGCACGCATATGCGGCAGAACTGCACAGCCCATTGAGGCACGTCACTTCCTAACCACAGACCGAGAATGAAGTCCATGCGGCAGTAAAGGGGAACCATCAGGGTTCCTACCAAAAGCAGGGCGTACTTGGCGCAGTTTGTCATCAGAGAGCTTACACGTTCATAATCTCCCACGGCATATTCTTTTGTCATCTGGGGCTTGAAAGCAAGAACAACAGTGGAAGAAAAGCTCTGTAAGGCAGAAGAAACCTGAGTTGCCACTGCGGCTGCAGCATTGAGCAGCGTTCCTCCAAACCAGTTCAGAATCACATTGGCGCCCTGAATGCGTACCACAGAACAGAAGTTGCCGTACGTGTCAAACCCGGCAAATGTGAGTAAAGACCGGGAAATTCCTTTCCAGAAGCGCGGGCGCTCCAGGCAGTCTCTCATCTTTGTCCAGCAGTAGATTATATAAGCGAGGCAGATAATTACGCTGACCATCAGATACATCAGGGCGTAAGCAATCAGGTGGGTACCGGCAAACAGATAAGCCAGGTAAGCAATCAGGAGCCTCAGTCCGGCCTGTCCGAGCATTATGTAAGCATAAATGTCCATGCGTTCATAAGCCATAATAAGGGAGGAATAGGGTATCTGAATCACTCCCAGAATGAGGCTGGCGATGGCGCACTGGTACACGATATTGGCCGCAAACATATTTCCGGGCTCAATATTGAGTTTGGCATTGACAAACCATAAACCGGCCGTCTCTCCCACCACCAGAATGATACCGCCAATCAACAGATGAATGGCCAGGGAGGTGGAGAAGGTATGACGGACGCCTTCACTGTTGCCTGCTCCAAGTTCAAATGTAATGAACCGCAGGGATGCGGACATGATGGAGCCGTACAGGAAGGCGAATACAGTGACAAAGCCTGCCACAAGATTGAACAGGCCAAAGTCACGTACACCCAGTGCCTCAAGGAGCACACGGGTTGTGAACAGGCTGATAAACAAGGTGAGCACCGTCCTCACAGAGAGGAAGACGGTGTTCACCGCAAGTCGTTTATTTTTATCGGGATTCAAAACAGCAATCTGTCAATGAGCCGATTATGATTTTAATTTTTCTTTTTACCGTAGCCGTAAGTCTTTTTGGCAGCAGTACCGTTCACCACCACAGAAAGTTTCTTGAGGCGGTGGTTTTCATAAATCTCATTAACGAGTTCAAAGTCAGTGAGAGAGGTATGGTTGGCACGGCATACATAAACGGCGGCATCAGCAATGCGGTCCAGAGTAAATGTATCGCTGACCATACCGATGGGAGCTGTGTCAACTATGATATAATCATATCTTTCACGGAGGAGAGCAAAGAGTTCATCCACTCTGGGAGACAGGAGGAGTTCTGCGGGGTTGGGAGGAATGGGCCCTGCAACAATCACATCAAGACCGGGAGCACCTTCCACGCTTCCAATGAGCTGATCTGCAGTGACGTCATCACTGGCCAGATACTGAGTCAGGCCATACTTGGGATTAATTTTCAGGTAATTGGCCAGCTGAGGATTACGGATATCCATACCCACAAGAGCCACACGCTTGTTCAGCAGAGCAAGGGAAGCGGCCAGGTTGATGGAAATGAAGCTCTTACCCTCACCTGAGCTGGTGGATGTCATGAGCACAACCTTGTCATTGGCGCCATTGAGCACAAAGAGCAGGTTTGAACGCATCAGACGGAAAAGCTCTGCCGAGGATGAATTATTGGAAGCCTCAACCACAAGGGTCCGTCCTGAATTGTCAATACACATTTCACCAATGATGGGAACTTCAGTGATACGTTCAACTTCAGCACGAGTCTCAAAGCGGTTATTGATCATCCTGCGGATGTACATGATGACGGGAGGAATGAACAGACCGAGGATAAGGGCAAGCAGGAGGATAACCTTTTTACCCACACCGAGAGGTTCACTGAGCGTGTAAGCTTCATCAACAATCTGCCCTTTGGGAATTGAATTTGCCATCAGGAGCTGGTTTTCCTCGTTACGCTTCAGGAGGAAGAAGTACAGCTGTGAGCGCACTTCCTGCTGGCGGCGCAGATCCATGTAATCAAGTTCTGCCTGAGGAATATGTCCCATACGGCTGCGGTTCTCCGCCATTTCACGTTCAACTTCCGCCAGTGAAAGATTTGCCTGGTCAGAAGCACGGTTAAGTGTTGCCTGCAGATAAGCGTGCTGCTGTTCAATGCGGGCGTCCAGGCGCTGAACAGCGCTGTTGTCCGGATGAGCGGTGCTGAGCAATTCAGCACGGCGGATGAGCATACTGTTATATTCACGGATGGCAGTCTGGAGAACTTCACTACCCACGTTACTGGGTACGAGTTCATATCTGTTTTCCGGATTGTTTACAAAGTTAGCGGTCAGGCGCAGAATCTCAGCAGATGTCTGGGCTCCGAGAAGGGATTCCTCGAGGCGTCCGCGCTTTTCTGTCTGATATTCAATTTCAACGCGGAGGTCAACAAGGCCGTGTTCCTCCTTGAAACGCTGGATCTCACGTTCACTCGCGCTGAGGTCATGTGCCAGAATATCAAGACGTTCAGAGAGGAATTCACCCGTCTGCTGCCCCTGGGTGTTTTTCTGTGCAATGCCACGTTCATTGTATTTGGCAATTATTTCATTGAGCACGGCCTCACCATATTCCGGAACGGGAGTTTCAATGGCAAGGGTGATGACATTTGAGCGCTTGGAAGCAATTTCATTGTGAACGTCCATGTCCAGATCTTCAGCAGCTCCGTCATAACCGCATACATCAATGGTGGTATTAACTGATTCTCCAACGGGGAAATCCGGGGTGGCGGCCACTGTGAAATCACCTAATGGTGTTTCAACGGTATAAGGCAAAGTAACGTTTTTCACATTGGCGACAGTGGTGCGTTTCATCTTGGCTGTGATGGACGCTGTCATGTCATCCTTCACCTTAACCTTGAAAGAGATACCCGTGCTGAGGGTATCCATCAGTGTGGAGGGTGCGATTACATCAACGGGATAACCTCTGAAGACAAAATCAGAACCAATCAGACCTGTCTTGACATAATGGCTGACGTTGAGTCTGAGGGTTTTGGCCACATCCCTGTAAACAGAGTGAGAGGATATGATGAAGATTTCATCCTCAACATATCCATCTGAGCCTAAAAGTTCACTCAAACCGCCCATTGCCTCAGAGATGGCATCCTTCTGCTGGGAAATGAGCACATTGGCCTTAACCTGATAGTTTCTTTTATATACGGAAATAAAGAGGAGACCAAGACCCAGGCAGACAATTACGGAAATGACAAACCAATACCATTTGGCCGTGTACTGCCGCAGCAGGCCTTTTATATCAATGAAATCTGAATTATTGTTTTTTGCCATCTTGCTTTTATTTCAGAGTGAGAGCAATAATGAGTGATGCAACAACTGATGCCGCGCTTACAACCGTAGAGATAATCTGCAGTTTGAAACCATTGTTCTGGTTGTACTTTGAATTTTCCTGACGTACATTGTTGGGAGCCACATAAACGTAATCGTTAGGTTCCAGGTAAAAATACTCAGAGTTCAGCACATCAGATTTGTTCAGATCAATATGAGCATACTCACGTTGACCGTTACGGTCACGAATCACAAACACATTTGAACGTTCACCATACTCAGTGAGGTCACCGGCTTCAGCCAGGGCTTCAAGAATGGTATATCTTCCGCGGTTGACCATTATGTTCTTGGGCTGGCGTACTTCGCCGCCGACAGATACAGTAAAGTTCACTATATCAACATTAACCAGGGGGTCAGTCACCCAGCGGCGCAAGCGTTCCTCAAGATAATTCTTGAGTTCTTCCACCGTCATGCCGGCCACGTGAATCACACCAATCTCCGGCATTTCAATATCACCCTGACTGTTAACCATGTAACTGAGGATTCGGGGAACGGAGGTGGTGCCAAACAGCTGACGTGTGGCAGTGTTTACCTCCGGAAGATTGAAGTTGGCAGTGGCGCCGAGGTCAGAGGATGTTACAGAAATACGCAACTCATCATCAGGAGCTATCCGGGTAAGATATGAAAGCGAGTCAAGCTGTCCGGAGGGGACAGTTATTATATCTTCAAAGTATGCCAGTGTGGTCTTGCGGCTGCTGCAAGAACTGCATAAAATACTGACAAGTAGTATGATAGCGGCGAGGTAGCGTATTTTCATTTCTATTGATGTGATTACAATATATGTTAAATAACGGCCGCAGAGTTGGTTTATTGTATCTCTGCGGCCTTTTATATGTTCAGTGAAAAGATTTTACTTTTCAGCCCTTGACAATATCACGGGTGTCCCGCGCAATCATGAGTTCCTCATCAGTAGGAATTACGCATACAGTGACTTTGGAATCCGGAGCGGAGATAACGGCTTCCTCACCGCGGATGCCGGCATTGAGTGCTTCATCCACCTTAACGCCCATGAAACCGAGAGTGCTCAGTACTTCCGCACGGAGACCGCACTGGTTCTCACCCACGCCTCCGGTGAAGACAATGATGTCCACGCCTCCCATTTCAGCGGCATAGGCACCGATATATTTGGTAATGCGGAGCATGTACATGTCCAGTGCCAGACGTGCGCGTTCATCTCCGGCGTTGACCGCGGCTTCAATTTCACGCATATCGCTGCTGACACCGCTTACGCCGAGCACACCGCTCTCCTTGTTGATGATATTCTGGAGCTGAGCGGCAGTAAGGTTATGACGTTCCATCAGATACGTGAGTACGCCCGGGTCAACATCACCCACGCGTGTACCCATCATCAGGCCTTCAACAGGTGTGAGTCCCATTGAGGTATCCACGCACTTGCCGTCCACAATCGCAGCCATTGAGGCTCCGTTTCCAATATGGCATGTGATGATTTTCTTGGATTTGATATCCACACCCAGGAACTCACACACGCGCTGGCTCACATAACGGTGAGATGTGCCGTGGAAGCCGTAACGGCGTACTCCGTCTTCCTTATAGAATTTATAAGGCAGGGCATACATGAAGGCCTTCGCCGGCATGGTCTGATGGAAAGCCGTGTCAAATACTCCCACCTGGGGAACACCGGGCATGAGGGAGTCAATGGCCTCAATACCTGTCATATTGGCGGGGTTGTGGAGCGGGGCAATGGGATAACATTCCTTGATTTTCTCTTTTACGGCATTGTCAATCAGAACGGAAGCACTGAATTTCTCACCTCCGTGAACCACGCGGTGACCCACTGCGTCAATCTCGCTGTAAGAAGAAATGCAGCCTTCAGTGGGGTCTGTGAGGAGTTTGAGGATGGCTTCAATGGCCTGCTTGTGGTCTATAAGACCAAGCTCAAGGATTGCCTTGGAACCGTCGGCGCGTTTGTATTTGAGGAAACCGTCATTGAGACCGATTTTCTCCACACCGCCTTCTGCCATCACTTTATCATCATTGCCTTCCAGGTCAATGAGTTTATATTTTACGGAAGAACTTCCGGAGTTAAGAACAAGGATTTTCATTTGATAGAGAGCTTATTAAAGATTTTTGAGGCCTATAGCCTGGTTACAGGTGATGATGATGGTCTTGTAAATGTCTTCAGGGAAACAGCCGCGTGAAAGATCATTTACAGGGGCAGCAAGACCCTGGAGAACGGGACCGACAGCCTGAACACCGCCAAGACGCTGTACAAGTTTGTATGCAATATTTCCCACTTCAAGTGAAGGGAATATCAGGACATTCGCTTTGCCGCTCAGAGGACTGTTGGGAGCTTTTGAAGCGGCAACTGAAGGCACGATTGCGGCGTCAGCCTGAAGTTCTCCGTCAAGAATGAGACCGGGTTCCATTTCATGTGCAATCTCAGCGGCGCGGATAACCTTGTCCACGCGTTCATGGCGAGCGGAGCCCTTGGTGGAGAATGAAAGGATGGCCACACGGGGTTCAATACCGGCAATATCCCGGGCGGTGCGGGCGGCAGAAACGGCAATCTGAGCCAGTTCCTCCGCTGTGGGATCAGGCACCACGGCACAGTCTGCAAATACAAGGATGCCGTTCTTACCGTAAGGACTACCTTCCGGAAGCAGCATTACAAACGCACCGGAAACCACATTTATACCCGGGATGGTCTTGATTACCTGGAAAGCAGCGCGGAGCACGTTTCCGGTGGTGTTCATTGCACCGGCCACCTGACCGTCAGCATCTCCGGCCTTAACCATCAGACAGCCCAGGTAAAGGGGATTTGCCGCGGTGAGGCGTGCTTCCTCCATGGTGATACCCTTGCTCTTTCTCAGTTCATAGAACAGGGGAGCATATTTGTCAATAACTTTGCTGTCATTGGGATTAACTATGGTGGCCTGAGGTATGTTGCTCAGTTTGAGGTCCTTGGCGAGGGCCAGAATCTCATCGGGATTACCAATAAGAATAATGTGAGCCAGGCCGGCTGCAATAATTCTGTCAGCAGCCGTAAGTGTTCTGGTTTCCATTCCCTCAGGCAGAACGATGCGCTGGGGATGAGCGGCGGCCTTGGCCGTCAGTTTTGCAAACAGTTCCATGTGTTTTATAGTCTTAAAGTAAGCACCCTGAAACTCAGGGGAGTTAAAGGGTGCTTTGTGAGCCGCGAGTGGGACTCGAACCCACGACCTTTTCGTTACGAATGAAATGCTCTACCGACTGAGCTATTGCGGCTTTTGATGATGCAAAGTTACTAAAATTTTTTCAATAAGGAGCTTTTACCATATTATTTTTTATTCCCGCGCAGAGAAGAGAGAACATACTGCCATATATCTTTCTGAATGACAGAGCGTGACAGTGTACAGACAGTACAATAGAAGATGGCTCCGGAGGCTATCATAAGGAACAGCTGTCCGGCCGCTCCGGTCCCGAACCAGCTGAAGAAGTACATGACCGGTAGCATCAGTAGAGCCAGGATGGCGTAAGGGAGCAATGAGGAGAGTTGAAGCAGAACGGAAATTCCTGTGCGCCGGGCTGTAACATATACCGTGTACACCCATGTTATGAAGGATGCCACAATCTGACCGGCCAGCATGACGGCCACTCCCGCCACAGGTGTTATGGAGGTGCTCCACGCCATATACGGAAGGGTGATGACAAGGGCCACCACAGCGGCGCTATCCCTTACAACTTCCTGACGTACCATGTCTTTTCCATGTCCGAGTGCAATGAAGAAATTGCCGCATACACTGTTGAGCACAGTGAATATTCCGCGTATGAGCAGGAGCTGGAAGAGCAGGATGGACGCATCCCATTTGGTGCCGAACAGAAGGTGGAAAAGGGGAGAGGCGCACATGCACAGGCCCAGGGAGGCTGGAAAGAGAATGTATGCTGCCAGGCGGATGCTCTTGAGGGCTACCCGTTTGAACCTGATTGGATCTTCCTGAACATGTGATAAGGCCGGAAGGAGTGAGCTGGTCAGTGTCTGACTCAGTGAACTGATTCCCATCTTACTCCACTTGTCACTCTGGGAGTAATATCCCAATGCGGTTACGGATACACGGTTACCAATGAAGAAACCGTACAGGTTCTGGAATACGGTGTTGAGGAAGGATGTTGTCATCATGGACATGCCCAGGCTGAAGAAACTGCGCAGGGACTCAAGTGAAAATCTCAGGGAGGGCAGCCAGTTATTGAACAGGAAATATAGAACTGATTTGATCAGCCCCAACAAAAGGGTCTGGAGTACAATGGCCCAGGCTCCCCAGCCGGCGCAAGCCGCCCATATGGCCATACCGCCCGCTATTACTCCGGCTATGGTGTTGGATATAAAAATTGGTCTGACATTGAGCTGCTTGGTGAGGATGTTGAACTGCACTATGTAAGATGCATTCAGAATCATGGCCAGACCCAGAACGCGAGCCACCGGAATGATTCGTGTATCATCTCCGAACCAGCGTGCAATCAGGGGGGCGCACAGGAACAGGATTGCATACATGAGCACTGCCATGATCATGTTGAACCACAGCACTGTGGAATAATCAGTCTGAGTGGGCTGGCGGCGTTGGAGTAGGGCGTAAGAAAAGCCGCTGTCCACCAGGAGATTACCAAAAGCCTGAAAAACCAGAACTGCTCCGACAAGACCGAAGTCATTGACGGAGAGGAGCCGAGCCAGGACTATCCCCGTGACAGCATATATGACCTGGGTGGTCAGCTTGTCAAGGAGATTCCATTTTAATGCGCCGGCTGTGCGGTGTTTCAGGTTGTCATCCATCACTCCACTATTCCGGACTCACATTTGATGCCTAAAGCCTGATTGGAAATTTTGTTGGGAGTGGTAAAGTAGACAACCCGTGCCGAACCCGCTCCAATAATTTTAAGTTTTCCGGAGGGAGAGCAGTAAACGGGACCGGGGCCAAGCATCTTGCACTTGACGTCCACGGCTCTAACATCCCGGGCTTCAATCACTCCGGTACCTATATTGTTGTAATTGGCCTTTTCAGTCTCACCATACAGGGTGATGGTTCCGTTTCCTGCCGTTACAGCTGCAGTGAGATTCTCGGTGTGAATTCCGTGAACAATCATGGAACCATTACCTATCTGGCGCACTGTAAGTTTTTCAACTTCTGCCAATGAACGTGCGGACACCAATGAATCTCCTGAGTTTTCAATTAATTTGAGGGAGGTGGAATAGACTTTTATGAGCGGCAAACCTTTCAGAGTGCTTTCCTCGGCAGCGGACTGAATGCGCAGCTCGCCGTTCTTGTTTGAGAACATAATCTCAGAGGCAAGCTCGGGAGTGCATCTGAAAACAGCCTTGCCGGCAGAATCTGTACTGTGGATGTACTCAACGCGGAGGTCATCCACAACCACCAGCTTGTTGAAATCCTCCACGTCAAGCATATAATCTGATACTTGCGCTGAGCATGTGAGCCATAACAGGGCTGTGCAGAGTGTGATGAAAATTTTATTCATAAATCAGATAATAAGTTGGTCTCAATATAAGATAAGATCTGTTCCAGCTCCTCAGGAGTTCCTGCGCGGAGCATGGCAATGCGGGTGGGACGGAAAGAGGGAATGCCTTTGAACAGGGGTGAGGCGGCCAGGTGGCGCCGGATATGAAGTATGCCCTTTACCGGTCCTATGCGTTCAATGCTTTCACGGATCTGACGCCGCAGGATGGCAAATTTCTCAGCGGTTGAAACCTTTGAATCCAGACCGTTAAGTCCGTTTTTTATTTCACGGAAAACCCAGGGTGCGCCAATGGAGGCACGTCCCACCATAATTCCGTCCACCCCGTATTTTTCAAATCCATTAAGAGCATCCTCAGCAGTACAGATGTCTCCGTTGCCAATGAGGGGAATTGTGAAACGCGGGTTTTCCTTGATGCGGGCAATGTGTGTCCAATCTGCCTGACCGGTGTACATCTGGGAACGAGTGCGCCCGTGAACTGTCAGGGCGGAAATGCCGCAGTCCTGCAGCTGTTCCGCCACAGTGGAAATGTTGATTGAATTACAGTCCCAGCCCAGGCGTGTTTTGGCTGTAACAGGTACATTGACAGCCTTGACAACAGCCTCCGTGATGGCCAGCATCCGGGGAATGTCACGCAGCAAACCGGCACCTGCACCCTTGCCTGCAACCTTTTTTACCGGACAGCCAAAGTTGATATCAATTATATCCGGCCCTGCCTGTTCCACAATCCTGGCAGCTTCAACCATAGGCTCAACCTCTCGGCCATAAATCTGAATGGCAGTGGGGCGTTCACCCGGTTCTATATGCAGCTTACGCGTGGTGGCCTCAATATTTCGTATCAAGGCATCAGCGCTGACAAACTCCGTATATGTAAAATCCGCCCCCTGTTCCTTGCAGATAAGGCGGAATGAGGAATCTGTAACATCCTCCATCGGAGCCAGCATTACCGGTCTCTCTCCCAGTTCTATATGTGCAATCTTCATTTATAGAGATCTTGGATAACAAGTCCTGCTATTGTCAGCCCGAAAATGGCCGTGATGTGCATCAGGGAACCATTGGCACGTTCAGCGGACTCGGATTTGTTTTTTAACAGTTCCTCGCTGTACACGCAGCGGAATTTGTGATGAGGATAAATTTTCAGTCTTTTGAAACGCTGGCGCAGGGCACGGGCAAGGGGGCAGCCCTTTACTTTCCAGAACTCCGCCACCTGTACTCGGGTGGGATCCATTTTCAGCGCGGCTCCCATTGAGGAATAAAATGTAGCCTTTGTGGCGGTTGCTTTTTCAATGAGGGCAGCCTTGTCTGCCAGAGAGTCTATGCAGTCAATTATGAAGTCATACTCTTCCAGCCTGAAGTCCGCGGCGTTTTTCTCTGTGAAGGCTTCCTGACGGGCCTCAATCTCTGCCTCAGGATTAATCTGGAGCAGACGTTCTTTCAGTACATCCACTTTTACCTTTCCGATAGTGGCGGTGGTGGCCATCATCTGACGGTTTATATTGGAAGGGCAAACCCTGTCCGGATCCACAATGGTGATATGACGCACTCCGGTGCGGACCAGAGCCTCAGTACACCATGAGCCAACTCCTCCCACACCAAAAATGATGATGCGGGCGGAGGATATACGATCCATGCCCGGCTGCCCAATAAGCAGCCGGGCACGGTCCAGAGACTCGGATGTTTTTTCTGTCACCGGTAATATTTACTGGTTTTCGGCTTCAGGAGCAATGAGTTTATATCCCTTGCCGTGGATGTTGATAATCTCAATTGAGGGATCGTCCTTGAGGTGCTTACGCAGCTTGGTGATGTAAACATCCATGGAGCGGGCGTTGAAGTAGTTATCATCGATCCAGATGGTTTTCAGCGCGTAGTTGCGTTCCAGAATTTCGTTTACATGAGCACAGAGCAGGCTGAGCAGTTCGCTCTCCTTGGTGGTGAGCTTGGTAATCTTATCACCGATGATGAGAACCTGTTTCTGGGTGTCAAAGGTGAACTTACCAATCTTGTACATGGTAATTTCCTTGCCCTTCTTGCCTTTTACGCGGCGCAGGATGGCTTCAATACGGAACACAAGTTCCTCCATAGAGAAGGGCTTGGTGATATAATCATCTGCACCGATCTTGAAACCTTCAAGGATGTCTTCCTTCAGGGATTTGGCTGTGAGGAAAATAATAGGTACTTCTGTATTGACAGTTCTGATTTCCTGTGCCAGGGTGAAACCGTCTTTCTTGGGCATCATCACGTCCAGAACACAGATATCATATTTTCCTTTCAGAAAAGCTTTGTAACCGGCATCGCCGTCAACAAAGAGATCTGCGTTGTATCCTTTTGCCTGGAGATATTCCCTAAGGAGCATGCCCAGGTTTTCATCGTCTTCGCAGAGTAAGATGCGCATTTTGTCTTCCATAGTTTTTAATCTTTAGAGAGTGGTAATATAATTATAAATTTAGTTCCTTTTCCGTATTCGCTTTCCACATAAATGGTTCCACCCATTTCAGTAATCATCTTCTTGACGTATGCCAGGCCGAGTCCGAAGCCCTTCACATCATGGCGGTTACCGGTGGATACGCGGTAGAATTTGTCAAATATCTTTTTGAGATCATCCTTGCGGATGCCAATTCCGTTGTCACTGACTGTTATCTGCAGCTTGTCATTGTGGAGGTCACGTGTTGAGACAACAAGGTGGAGGGGACGCTCAGCATCACGGTATTTGGTGGCATTGTCCAGCAGATTGAAAATCACATTGGTAAAATGCATTTCATCCACATTCACCAGGGCGTTGAGGGCGTCAAGTTCAGCATTGAGAGTGCCGCCGTATTTCTCCACTTTGAGCTTGAATGTGTTGACCACATTGAAGATAATGGAGTTGGCGTCAATTTCAGTCAGGCGCAGGTTGGCTTTCTGGCGGTCAAACATGCTCATCTGGAGCACTTTTTCCACCTGGAAGCGCAGGCGCTTGGTCTCATCGTTTATCACGTTGGAAATCTGCTGGAGCATGGCCGGTGATTTCCTGACGCTCTGGTCGTTCAGCATTTGGGCGGCCAGACTGATACCGGAGATGGGTGTCTTGAACTCATGCGTCATGTTGTTGATGAAGTCATTCTTCATCTCCGTGAGTTTCTTCTGCCTGAAGGCCACTATAATGGTATATACAAATATTATAATGAGTATCAGGGTGAAGGCAAAGGCCGGTACCATGAATGAGATGGAGGAGAAAATGTAATCCTGCTTGGTGGGGAAATACACTTTCAGATAATTGGTGGGACCTCCGGCATCATGAGGGAAGAGTGCCTGGACAAACATGTTGTCTCGGTCAGCTCCTGCGTTATGGAATCCGGCGCTCTTGTACAGCACTGTGCCTGCATAGTTCACAACGGCAAACTCAAAGGGTACCCTCAGGCCGAGTGTGTCAAGTTCCTCACGCAGGTATGATGATACACGGGCTGAGTCCGCACGTTCATTGATGGGGCGTGTTGAAGCCTTGGATATGATGTTGAGTATCACATCATCAAGAACGCCCTGCTGGTAAAGGTAACGGTTGCGGTACTCATGCTGGGCGTTACGATAATGTGAGGGAAGTCCTCCGCGGTCAAACCGCTGCAGGCGCAGAATCTGGCTCTGGTCACCGCGTATGGTCAGGTTTGCCTCAAGTCCGGTTTTGGTAGTGAACGAGTAAGCAATACCCTCGCTTGGGCTTGTGAGCTGCTCATCAATTATGGTGGACAGGGCAGGGGAGGCCTCCGCACGGGAAACATCATCCTCCAGGAAATGGCGGGCTTCATCCTGCTCCAGGTGCATGGACACAGCAATAAGACTCTGACGCACACCCTGTGAGAACTGCTCATAACGGATCCGCACCACATTACGCATGTAGAATATCTGTACGAACAGAAGTCCTACAAACGCTATGGCCATCACCACAATCAGCATCCATATGGTGGATTTTTTCATCGCTGTGTTTTAACGTTTTATTTTAAATTTAACCTATGTTATGTTAACACTCAGAGTTGCATTTTAGTTCCCTCTGCGAGGAATTTGTTAATCCTCTGTTTAACATTTCACGTCAAAATTAACAAATAAATGTGAAATCGCCAAATACTTTGCTGAGAATTTGTTGAAAAACTGCTGAATTTACAGAAATTTAAGAAATCAGCCTTCATCATCATCAACAGCATCCGGAGCCACACCCTTGGGAAGTGTGAAATGCAGCCATACAAAGGCTATTATTCCTGAGATCACAGAACCTACCACAATACCCAGTTTGGCGTGTGAAAGGAGTTCTGCCTCAGCCGGTATGGCGGGATTGAAGCTCAGGGTGGCAATGAAGAGGGAGACGGTGAATCCGATACCGCCCAGCATGGCCACGGAAGCCATCATGCTCCAGTTGGAGTGCTGAGGCATGGGAGCCAGTCCCAGCTTGACTGCAAGCCATGAGAAGCTGAAAATTCCCACAAACTTGCCTATGAACAGGCCGCAGATGATGGCCAGGGAAATGCCCTGGAAAGTGCTCATGGGATCCATGCCCAAGAGGCAGATGCCGGCATTGGCAAATGCAAAGAGCGGAACGATGAAGTAATTGACAAGCGGGTGCAGGGTATCTTCAAGGTCCTGAAGCGGTGAGATAACCTTGTCTGAAGCACTTTCCACTTCCTTGAGCCAGTTGAGCTGAGCCTTGCCCAGGATGGTACGTTTCTCAAGGTCAACCTCCTCCTCGTTCTTGAAGTGGGAAATGCTCCTGCGTATCATCTTGATATATTTCTTGGGAGCATATACGGGTGTGGCAGGAACGCAGAATGCCACCAGTACGCCGGCAATTGTGGGATGTATGCCAGAGTTGAGGAACAGGAACCAGATCACAATTCCCAGTACCATGTAAAAGTATTTACTCTTAATGCGGAGCTTGGAGCCGAGCAGGAGTACGCCGAAGAGAATGGCGGCGTAAACCAGGAGCATCACCTCAATGTGGGTTGAGTAAAAGGCTGCGATAACAATGATACCGCCAATGTCATCAACCACCGCCAGGGTGGTGAGGAAAATCTTAATTGACAGAGGCACGCGCTTGCCCAGGAGTGCGAGCACGCCCAGGGAGAACGCAATGTCTGTTGCCATTGGGATGGCTGCACCTCCGGAGTAATCAGTGCCGCGGGCCAGGAACCAGTAAACGATTACGGGCACAAGCATGCCGCCTATGGCGCCTACAATGGGAAGGAGGGCCTGCTTGAAGGATGAAAGCTCTCCCACCAGTATTTCACGTTTGATCTCAAGGCCTATTGAGAAAAAGAAAATGGCCATCAGGGCGTCATTGATAAAGGAAATCAATGACATGGGTTCACCGTGGTGACTGAACAGGTTGAAGTCGCCAATCTGGAGGCGCACTTCCTGATCCCAGAATGAAAAGTAATCAGAGTTCAGGCCGGGGATGTTGGCCGCTATCAGGGCCAGCACTGTGGCAAATATCAGAATATTGCCGCCGGTGGCGTGTCTGCGCAGCGCCTGGCGTGCTGAATAAAAGATTCCTGTGGAGAAGACAGAGCCTTCCGGCTGTTCTTCTTTCTTGATGGGTGATGAATTTGTGCTCATAATCGTTATAAAAGACGGGTACCTGAATGAGGATGCCCGTCTTTTTTAATTATTTATTTTTTAGAATTATCCGGAGATTCTTTCTTGTCGGTTTTTCCGGATTCTGAAACATCCACGGCTTCGACATCCTCAGGCGCATCCTCATCAATGGGAGGCGGAAGCTGGGTGTCACGGTCCTTGTTGGCACCGAAAATCTCATCGGTTCTTGAAGCCCACTTGCGGGGGCCGAAGATACGTTCAACATCAGCGGTGTATATAACCTCACGGGTTATGAGGGTGTTGGCCAGTTCTCCATGTCCCTCAGCGTACTGACGCAGGATGTTCTTGGCGCGTTCATACTGCTCTGTAACGATGCGGCTCACTTCCTCATCAATTATCTGGGCACGGTCGTTGCTGTAAGGCTTGGTGAATATGCTGTCCTGACCGGATGAATCGTAGTAACAGAGGTTGGGCAGGCGGTCGCTCATGCCGTAATAAACCACCATGGCGTAAGCCTGTTTTGTAACACGCTCCAGGTCATTGGCGGCTCCGGTGGAGATGCGGCCCAGGAAGAGTTCCTCGGCAGCACGTCCTCCCAAGAGGGAGCATATATCATCCAGGAGCACCTGGCTGGGGGTAATCTGGCGTTCTTCAGGCAGATACCATGCAGCTCCGAGGGCTTTACCGCGCGGAACAATGGTTACTTTTACCAGGGGATTTGCATACTGGAGGTGCCAGGAAACTGTGGCATGGCCGGCTTCATGTACGGCAATGGCTTTCTTTTCCTCGTCTGTGGTAATCTTTGATCTCTTTTCAAGACCTCCGATAATACGGTCAACCGCGGCGTTGAAATCATCCTTATCCACCTGAGTCTTATTGTTACGGGCTGCAATGAGGGCTGCCTCGTTGCAAACATTGGCAATGTCAGCACCGGAGAATCCGGGTGTCTGGCGGGCCAGCAGGTCAAGGTCAAGGTCGGAACCAATCTTAACTTTACGCAGGTGTACTTTGAATATTTCCTTGCGGTCAGGAAGGTCAGGAAGATCCACATATATCTGACGGTCAAAACGTCCGGCACGCATCAGGGCCTTGTCAAGAATATCGGCGCGGTTGGTGGCTGCAAGTATGATTACGCCACTGTTGCTGCCGAAGCCGTCCATCTCCGTGAGGAGCTGGTTCAGGGTGTTCTCACGTTCATCATTACCACCCATGTTGGCATTCTTTCCGCGGGCGCGTCCCACTGCGTCAATCTCATCTATAAATACGATACAGGGGGCTTTTTCCTTGGCCTGGCGGAAGAGGTCGCGCACGCGGCTTGCGCCTACGCCCACAAACATTTCCACAAAATCAGAACCGCTCATGGAGAAGAAAGGTACATCAGCCTCCCCGGCAACAGCTTTGGCCAGCAGGGTCTTACCTGTTCCGGGAGGGCCAACAAGGAGTGCTCCCTTGGGTATCTTGCCGCCCAGGTTGGTATAACGCTGAGGATTTTTCAGGAACTCTACAATTTCCTCAATCTCGGTTTTGGCTTCAGACAGTCCGGCCACATCTTTAAATGTAACCTTATTGGAGCTGTTTTTGTCAAAAAGCATGGCTTTACTCTTGCCCACATTGAAAATACCACCACTACCGCCGGGACCTCCGGAACCGCCGCTCATGCGACGCATCAGGAAAATCCATACACCGATAAGCAGGGCAAAGGGCAGTACGGACCAGAGCAGTGAACTGAATTCACTGGCACGTTCATACTTGACTTCACCGGTGAAGGCACCGCTTGCACGCCACTGTTCAATCTTGCGGGCAAGCTGGTCTGTGGAGGGTATTACACATTCCACTTTGGGCTTCACTCCCTCGCCCGGTGTGTAATTGCTGTTGGCAAATACCCTTGAGGCAAGTGAATCTGTGAGATATGCGGAGAGATCTTTGCCGTTGGAGGACACTATGATCTTGGTGACTCCATGGTCCTGTTCTACATACTGTTCAAACTTGGTATAACTTACCTCCTTGGTGACAGTATTGTTGTCAAACATGAAAATTCCGGCAAGGAAGAGGAAGATGATGGCGTACATCCACCAAAGGCTGAATTTTATTCCGCCTTTCTTGGGGCCTCCCTGAGGCGATAAAGGGTTTGCCATGTGTTGTTTATGTGATGAGGTTTTATAATATCTTAATATAATGTGTCTTAATCCAGGTCAGGAATCTCTGTGATGATTGCATCGCTCCAGAGCTCCTCAAGATTGTATCTGCTCCGAGTGGGAGGAAGGAATATGTGAACCCATATGTCACCGTAATCCATCACCACCCATTCACCGTTGCCGGCACCTATGGTTCCAAAGGGCTTGATGCCCCCGTTTTCACGCACATATTCCTCCACGCTGGCCGCGATGGCTGCTGTCTGGGTGGTGGATGTGCCCTCGGCAATAATGAAACACTGAGTGCCCGCGCCCTCAATGGGACTCAGGTCTACTACGGTAATTCCCTTGCCTTTACGGTTCTGGATACCTTCTATGATTAGTTTGGCCGGATGTGTCAGTTCTTTCATATGTAATGAATTGTGCGCCTTAAGGCGGCTTAGTGGTTACAAAATTAATATTTTTTCATTAATATCAACAAATCAGGACGGTTTTTTGTTCTGCTTCACTCATAATTGAGTGCGGAAACCGGAGCCATTGACACTGCGGTCCTGGAAGGGATGAGCAGTACGAGTGCTGATATTATTATTACACCTATATTCAGAAGTATAAACCAGACCACGTTTATTTCAACCGGGACGCTGGAGAGGTAATACATCTGAGGATCAAGCGGAAGTATCTTATAATATTGTTGGATCAACAGCAGAGGAATGGCTATTATGTTTCCGGCCAGCATGCCGGAGAGAACCAGTCTCAAACCTGTGTTGAGGAATATGTTTCTTATCAGGGGGCGTCCTGCGCCGAGTGCGCGGAGTACTCCGATGGTGCTTACATGTTCAAGAATGAGGATGAACAGGCTGGATACAAGGGTGAAGCCGCTCACCGCAAGCATCAGTATGAATATTACCACCACATTGGTGTCCAGAAGTGCAAGCCAGTTCATATAAACGGCACCGGTCTCATTGATGCTTCTCACAGGGTACAGGCCGGGAAGTTCACCGCTGTTCACTCCGTCAATGAGTCTGTTCTGCAGGACGTTCTGAGCTGATGTAATATCCTTATCCGCCAGCCCGCGGATTTCCACACGGGTACATCCGTTCTCCGGCAGTCCGGTCACTGAGCGCAGCAGGGCAGGGGATACGTAAACCACGCTCCTGTCATAATCTGCAAAATTGCTTTCAAAGATTGCAGCCACATTGAGACGGCGCATCTTTACCGCTCCGTCTATAATAAATGTGGCAAACAGTCTGCTGCCCACATTCAGGTTCAGCATCCGTGCCAGGGCGGCCGGAACGCACAAGGTATTGGCAGTGCTGTCAGCACTGTAATCGGGCCATGCGCCGGTTGTGACCATGGAGCGCTCAAAACTCATGTCGCCTTCCTTGGCCATGAAAATCACTCCCTGAAAATCAGTATCTGTTTTCAATATTCCGGGCTGATGAATGGCCGGCTGGGACTGGGCTTCCGGAAGTGCCTGACCTATTGCGGCTTCCAGCTCCGGAGAAAATTCAAGAAAAGGAGCGGTGTTTCCGGTATAAGGATCATATGCGGGGTCTATGGTTATCTGGGCTTCAAAACCTTCAAGGCGTTCCACAATTCCGTGTTTGAAGCCGTTGACCACCGCAAGGGTAAACTCCATGACAATAATTGCCAGGGCAACCCCGGTCACCGCTATTACAGTGCCGGTTGTGCCGCTGGAACTGCCGGCGCGCAGGCGGCGGCTTATCCACAGCGGCAGACTGTTGAGCCGGGAGACCCCGGATGTCCCGGTGCTGTTTTTCAACGTGTAAGAGAGAGAGCCTGTTCCTTGGCCATGCGGCGCAGGTTCAGGATGGCATAACGCATGCGGCCAAGTGCGGTGTTGATGCTCACACCGGTCTGCTCGGCAATTTCCTTAAAGGACAGGTCTCCGTAATACCGCATGGTCAGTACCTCACGCTGGCTTTCAGGCAGGTGCTCTATCAGGCGGTGAAGATCTTCCTCAATCTGCAGTTCAATCAGTGAATCCTCAATTGTACCTTCAGAAAACTCCTGACGGTTGAGGATGTCAAAATCATTGTTGTCTGTGCTCACTGTGCCTTCGGTTCTTTCCTGGCGGAAAGAGTCAATGGCCAGATTGCGTGCTATTCTGAACAGCCAGGCGCTGAACTTGCCCTGGTCGTTGTATCGGTTTTGCTTGATGGTTATAATAACTTTTACAAAAGTCTCCTGGAATATATCATCTGCGAGCTCCGCATCTTTCACCAGAGAGAGTATGTAGTTGAAAAGTTTAGCCTTGTGGCGGTTCAGCAGAGCATCAAAGGCCGCATTATCACCTCCGGCATAAGTAGACACCAACTGCTCGTCAGTGTACTTGTTGTAATTTCGCATTTTTTCTATTCCGTTTTGATTAGAGTAGAGCTGTGCAATAGGCGTTTCGGTTTTTAAGTTGTTGAGTTTCTTGTATTTATTGTAATGCGATATTAGTCGGGTAATGTTGTGTCAACGGTGCTATCCGTCAAACCTGATTACAAAGATAATGCAAATATTTGGTTCCCGCAAGAAAAATCACTTTCATTTTGCTTTATTTAACACCTTCCGCACAATAAAGGTCATGTTCTGCTCCAATTTGCATGAAACGGCTTCTAAAAAAAGGATGGGCAACTTCATCACGAAGGTACCCACCCGGTGTGTTTCTTAAATTACACACAAACCAATATTGTTTAAATTGGATAAATTAAGCTTCTTTCTTGGCAACTACGCGGCGCTCTTTGATACGAGCTTTTTTGCCGGTGAGTTTGCGGAGGTAATACAGTTTGGCACGACGTACCTTACCGCGCTTGTTGACTGTGATGGAGTCAATGAACGGGCTTTCAATGGGGAAGATGCGTTCAACTCCAACATTGTCAGAGATTTTACGGACTGTGAAGCGTTTCTTGTCACCGTCTCCGCTGATACGGATAACAACTCCGCGGTACTGCTGGATACGCTCCTTATTTCCTTCTTTAATACGATAAGCTACGGTGATGGTATCTCCGGGCTCAAAATCGTATTCTACTGCTTTCTTGCCTGTGGCAAAAGCTTCTTCTGCAATCTTAATCAGATCCATTTTAGGTTGATTTTTAAGAAAGTTAAAAAAATCGCAATATTCGCAGGCCGCTTGTCCTACCAGAGATTGCGTTTATCGGGTGCAAAATTACAAACTTTTTTGATTGCCGCCAACTTTTTTGCCAACTTTTTTCATAAAAATATTCTTAAAAACCCTTTCTCAGCTATCTCTAACCCCATTTTCACCGTAAGTCTATTGTTTCTCCCTGAACATCCATTCAATTTTTTCCGTGATACTAAGCAGCTCTGAAAAAATAGGAGGCATGTCTTCATATATCATATTCACGACCATCGTATCGTAGTCGTTCTTCCAGTTATCCAAGTAAGTTTGGGGAGGAACCAGAGTGATACGATTTCTGATATCAGGGGTATAATCTACACCATGAATGGAAGTGAAAACCTCCCGATGATGTCGTATTGTTTCCCATAGTTCTTCATTGCCAATTGCTTTATCTGCAATACCTGCTTGATACATTTTATATAGGTCATACAGGTGTCTGGATTTACGGTTGGCATTTCTGCATCCATCAGTTGTGAATAATTCATGAAGCAAAAAGACTTTCTCAAGAAAAGTTTTTTCGGCCACAGCTGTCACAATATTCTTTTTAACACTTAAAGATTCCAGATGAGGGAAAACCTCTGATAAAAGAGATTTCACTTCAGCTTTCATGGTAGGTTCAAAAAGAGAACGAGCCCCAACTTCAAGTAAAATCTCATCCCGGAGATAATGATTTATCTGAGGATGTAAGGCAGATTTGTATATAATATGTATCTGACGTGGTTCAGGATATGTTGCATCTCCTTCTCCATCAGGAGCCGCAATAAAGGTTAGAAATTGAGCTATACCTGCTTGCTCGGCAGCCAAAGTTAAGTCATGGGCAAGGGAATCCCGGACAAAAACAGAAGAGGCCTTGCGGAGTTTCTTCAATTGTCGTTTGGTCACATCTCCCTCAATTCCGAAAAAGCTCCTGTCAATGGCAATGTCAATATCCTCTGAAAAACGTTTGATTACTCCCCATACCTTACTGAGGGATGTTCCTCCTTTAAATACCATCTTGTCTGAGTACGGAAGTGAGAAAAGGAGATTGAGGACTTCAGTGACCCAAAAATCTTTTTCAATGGCAGAGACTGGAAGATTTATTCTGGCTGCAACCTGTTCAAAAGCGGTCCTTCTCTGATGTTCAGATAATGTCAGAAACTTATTCATAAGAGGATAATATTATTTTTCTAATCCAGGCCGGAATAAGGGGAAAATCTATTTTAAATGATTCCAATGGAATTGAGTTAATGATTTCCCGTACCCGAAATAGCTGCTCATCAGTAAGATTTTTCTCGCCAATTTCCCTGAGTGCAAATGTCAGGAGCATGGCTTTTACGTTCTTAAAAGATAAATTCTTTTTTGCGGTATGCTTGAATTGGATGCCCCTTTCTCCGTTCAACCTGATTTTACGGGCTGACCCATCGGTGAGGTAAACCACGTTCATGGGTAGCTGTGTTGACAGGCCAAGTTTATTAAGAGCATAAACTCCTGTTGGAACAATCTTACACTTATCGCGTTGGGCAATGGCAGCAGCAATTTCTTCAATAGTAGGATATAAAACACCCAGTCCTAAAACCTTGTCAATCTTGGGATAACAGTATATACCGCGGGCCACTCTAATAAGCTGACCTGACGCAGTCAGACGTTCAAAGGCTTTTTGGACTGCCTTTGAGTTCCCGTATCCTGCGTAATCAAGGGGTGTTGCTATTGTTCCTCTTCCGCGTTTAGATAAATTGGTAATTATACGTTCTTCAATTGACTGCATTTGATTATTAGTTCAATATTGTCGCAAATATACGATATTTTAGAGACATAATAAAATTTGTAATGAGCAATAATAAACTCATAAAATCTTCTCTAAATAGATTCTAATGCCCCTAACTATTTGTAATGTTGGGGATTTTGATTAATTTTGTCACAAAATCAGATATATGGAATACAATACATCATATTTTTCAGAGTTGGTGGAGGAGGGTTTGAGAAATCTCCATTATCCGGAGGGTACTCCACGCCTGTTTGAACCGGTCCGTTATACACTGGAAGGCGGAGGTAAGCGTCTGAGACCTTCTCTGCTCCTTGCTTCTTACTCCGCCCTGAGTCATTCACGGCCTGAAGTGGTGCTTCCTCAGGCTCTCAGTCTGGAGATGTTCCACAACTTTACCTTGCTTCATGATGATGTGATGGATAAGGCGGATCTGCGCCGTGGGCGTCCCACTGTACACCTGCGCTGGAATGAAAATACCGCCATCCTGTCAGGAGATGCCATGCTTACAATGGCATCTCAACTGCTTGCCCACTGTTCAGCTGAACGTCTCCCTCGCGTGCTTGAACTGTTCAACCGCACAGCCATGGAGGTTTACCAGGGGCAGCAGCTTGACATGGAGTTTGAACAGAGAAATGATGTTACTGTGGCGGAATACCTTGAGATGATACGCCTCAAGACTTCTGTGCTTCTGGCCTGTGCCTGTGGCATGGGAGCGGAACTGGCCTGTGCTCCGGCGGAGGATATTGAGGCCATGTATCAGTATGGTCTTTATCTTGGTCTGGCTTTCCAGCTCCGTGATGACTGGCTGGATACTTACGGTGACCCGGCGGTATTCGGTAAGGCCATCGGAGGTGATATACTCAATCACAAAAAGACATGGCTTCTTATAACAGCTCTCTCTGAGGAGCGTGAAGAACTCAGCGCCATTCTGGAAGAAGATCTTGAGGATGAAGAGAAAATCAGCCAGGTACGCCGGGTGTATGACTCCCTCCGTCTGGGTGAGCGCTGCGCTGAACTGGCAGACAGGTACACAACCCAGGCCATTTCTTATTTAAATAAGGTGCAGCTGGATGAGGAGGCGCGCCGGTACTTTACTCAAATTGCGGAAAAGGCTTCACGCCGCAGTCACTGATGATAGATACTCACACTCATATTTACGGACCGGAGTTTGACATTCCCGGCCAGGAAGCCGGCAGCATGGCCGGCCAGTTGGCGGCCGTTGACAGAGCTGTAGAAGCGGGTGTAACGCGTATGGTTCTTGCCAATGTGGATAAGGACAGTATTTCTCCCATCGCGGCCCTGGCAGCCCTGCGTCCTGATGAAATCATTACATCCATAGGCCTGCATCCAACAGAGTTGGGAGAGGACTACCGCGCCACTCTCTCCGGGATGGAGTCACTTTTGGATTCCGGAGATTACAAGGCTGTCGGGGAAATAGGTATAGACCTTTACTGGGACAAATCCCGGCTTGATGATCAGATGGATGCGTTTTCAAGACAGCTGCAGTGGGCCCGTGCCCGCAAGTTGCCGGTTCTTATTCACAGCCGTGAAGCTCTTGAACCCACTTTAGAGGTACTGAAGGATTTTCTTGAGGTTTCGGCAGTTTTCCATAGTTTTGGAGGCACACCTGAGGATGTGGAGCGCATCCGCAGGGTAGGGGATTATTATTTCGGTATCAATGGAATTGTGACCTTCAAAAATTCCAAACTGGCGGATACTTTACCGGCAATAGGTATTGAACGGATTCTGACCGAAACAGATGCACCGTACCTTGCCCCGGCACCGCACAGGGGGAAACGCAATGAAAGCGCAATGATACCCTTGATTGTCCAGCGAATCTCTGAAGCCCTCAATCTCCCCTTCAAAGAGATTGATGATGTCACCACTGCAAATGCGCTGAAATTTCTGAATATCAGACAGTAATTAAAAATATTATGAAGCCCTCCCGGAGCCTTTTGATAATTGTGCCGCTCTTGATAGTCCTGATAGCGGTCAATATATTCTTTGGCTCCGTACATATTGCCGCCTCACAGGTATGGCTGGCATTGACAGGAGGAGATGTGGAGCCGGCAGTTAGATTTATTGTACTGGACAGCCGACTTCCACAGGCCCTCACAGCGGCTCTGGCCGGAGGAACCTTGGCAGTGGCCGGCCTGATGTTACAGACAGTATTCCGTAATCCTCTTGCAGGACCGTCCATTCTCGGCATCAGCTCAGGCGCATCACTGGGTGTGGCTTTTGTAATGCTTGCCGGCGGAACCTTGATTTCCACGCTCATGCCCTGGGCCGGAATGGCGTTCACAACAGCTGGCGCCTTTATCGGAGCCTTTGCCGTGATGCTGATCCTGATGGCGCTGGCTGTATGGTTGCCAAATGAACTCACTCTCCTCATAGCAGGAATAATGCTGGGGTACATCTCCTCATCAGTGATTACCATTCTGAACTATACCGCCACAGCGGACAGCATACGCGGATATGTAATGTGGGGAATGGGTAGTTTTTCAAATGTGGGTCCTGAACGCCTGCCGTGGTTTGCGGCAACATGCTTTATTTCACTGGTGGGAGCACTCCTGCTTGCAAAACCTCTCAACATCTTCCGCCTGGGTAATGATTATGCCCGCAACTTAGGACTGAACGTCAACGCAATGCGTCACCGCATATTAATTGTGACGGGCCTGGCAGTGGCCTCGGTAACAGCGTTTTGCGGACCGGTTGGATTCATAGGCCTTGCGGTACCGCATATAACAGCCCTGGCTGTGCACCGTGCGGATCACCGCATACTCATACCGGCCAACATGTTGTGCGGAGCCATAATAGCTCTGCTGTGTAATGCAGTCTGCATCTTACCGGCGCGCCCGCTGCCTCTCAATGCCGTAACACCGGTTGTGGGAGTGCCTGTGATTTTATATCTGCTTCTGCGCAGACGCCGTTAATTTGCACTTGCATACTTCACTTTTTTATTGTACTTTTGTTGCACGGAAATACCATACTTTAATGACAAAAATAGGATCAGTACTGACGCCCATAGGGCGCAAGGCCCTCCTGCTCGGGAGCGGCGAGTTAGGCAAAGAAGTGGCAATTGAGCTCCAGCGCCTTGGCGTTGAGGTGGTTGCATGTGATAAATATCCACAGGCTCCGGCGATGCAGACTGCTCACCGGAGCTATGTTTTTAATATGCTTGACGGAGATACCCTCAGGCAGGTGGTGGAGATGGAACATCCGGATCACATCATTCCGGAAATTGAAGCTATTGCCACAACAAAACTTCTTGAACTTGAAAATGAGGGTTTTGCAGTGACTCCCACTGCGCGGGCTGCATGGCTGACAATGAACCGTGAGGGAATCCGCCGCCTCGCTGCGGAGGAACTTGGGCTGCCCACGTCACCGTACCGCTTTGCTGAAAATTTTGAAGAGTTTTCCCGTGCAATTGAAGAAATCGGGCTGCCCGTGGTGGTAAAACCCGTCATGTCATCTTCAGGTCACGGTCAGAGCACTGTGCGCAAGCCGGAAGATATTCGCCCCGCATGGGAGGAAGCCCAGGCCGGCGGTCGTGCAGGAGCCGGACGTGTAATTGTGGAGGGATTCGTTGATTTTGATTATGAGATAACACTTCTCACAGTGCGCAGCGTTTCTGGAACAGTATTCTGTCAGCCTGTGGGTCACATACAGGTTGATGGTGATTACCGTCAGAGCTGGCAGCCTCAGCCCATGTCTCCGTTGGCCCTGCAGCGCGCTCAGGAGATTGCAGCAGCTATAACTGAAGCACTGGGAGGTTACGGTATCTTCGGAGTCGAGCTTTTTATAAAAGGTGATGATGTCATTTTCAGTGAGGTTTCTCCGCGTCCCCATGACACAGGAATGGTAACCATGATTTCTCAGGATCTGAGTGAGTTTGCTCTTCATGCCCGCGCCCTGTTGGGCCTGCCTGTACCAGAAGTCCGTTTCCTCGGCCCGAGCGCTTCACGTGCCATTGTGGTTGAAGGTGACACCAACCGCATTGAGATGGACAACCTGGAGGAAGTACTCTCTGAACCCGGTGTGCAGATTCGCATTTTCGGTAAACCGGAGGTTCACGGCCACAGACGCATGGGTGTGATACTGGCCACGGCCGATACGCTTGATGAGGCGCGTGCCAAGGCTGAACGTGCATATAACAAACTGGTTGTTAACGTCCTTCCTCCTGCTCAGGACTGATCAGCGTTCCAGTTTAGTAAAGAAACGTGTAGGGTATTTCGTCAGGCTGTCTGTCAGTTCAGGATGGAATACCCTCATCATATCCGCCAGAAGGACGTGCGGATGGAAAGGTGCTATATCGTAATAATGGATATGATGAGTGTTGCAGCCGTAAACTTGACCGTCAGCATATGCCAGAAAATGACGCACTTCAGGTGATGTGGCACCAAAATCTTCAAGATTGTAATCTACAGGGAAATAATACCGCAGAAGCCAGATGTTTGCGTCTGAGGCGGTGGCAAGAACCTGCTCCGGGGTAAGCTCCGCACTCTCTCCGGTTCCGAAATTAGCAAACGGATTTATACCTCCTGCGTCCCTGATGAGACAGTCTGTGGTGCCTCCCGCTGTGGGAACATACCATGTGGAGCCGTAACGGCTATCCATCAATATTTTAGGACGCTCAGCTCTTGTCATGCCCATACGGCGTATGTCATTGTATTGGTTTTCAACAATGCGGAAAAGTGAGTCGGCCTCATTCCCGCGGCCGGCCAGACGTCCGAAAAACCGCATCCACTCAGCGCGACCAAGGGGTGTTTTTTCAAGGTAATCTGTGCACAGCACAATCGGGCGTCCCACACGGCTGACCTGCTGAACATTATCATCAAACTCTGAGTAAGGTGACATCATTATGACATCAGGGCTTAAAGATGCAATGCGTTCTATATCAGGTATCTGATATGTTCCGCAGTCAATAATTTCTCCGGCTTCCACACGGGCTGATATCAATGAGTCCGTTATGAAAGGAGCATCCACAACTCCCGCCACCTTCTCCGGCACTTCCAATTCATGGAACAGTGCAGCATAAATTCCGGAAAAAATAAGAGCTTTCTCAACGGGTACTGTAATCCTGACAGCCCCCTCAATATCCGTTGTTTCAGTTCCTTCAGGTGCAAGGACATAGGTTGCAAGAACTGAAGTACTGTCCCAGGGGTTCAGAAGTTTTACCACACTGTACCCGTCCCGGTCTTCAATTCCCAAGAGCGAAGCACAGCTCACAGAGCCGGAATCAAACTCTGCAACTTCATCAGAACGCCCGCATCCACCGGCCATAAGGCCGATGAATGTGGCGATTATCAGAAACAGTTTATTCATTTACAACTCAATATCTGAAGCAGGCAGCGGTGGGATTTATACCCACAGGGAAAATATCCCGCAGAACGCCGTCACGACCGTACAGGTATCCTTCAGCCGGTTCCGTGTACTGAACCAAACCGGCAGAGCTGATGGTTCTGGCAAGAATTACAATATCTCCACGAGTTTTTTCCACAGCCATGGCACAGGGACTGGCCGGGCCTTCACTGACCATCTCGCGTACAAATTCACCCGTGGAACTTTTATATACTTTATAAGTAGGCTGGCCGGAAAGAGGTGAATCAATCACATACAGCTCTCCGCCGAAAGCGGTCATGATTGTACCCGGACATACATCAGTAACCTGACCGTCGCGGAAGCGTTTTACTGTGGCAGGTACATCACCGTAATTACCCATGCAGAGTACAAAGACATTGTCTCCGTCAGTGGCCACTGCGTTAGGGTTCAGACCCACATTATGGTTTACGCAGGTCATATTGGTAAGGTCAACTTCTGACATTGAGGAATTGGGATAATTGCTCATCCAGTTCAGACCGTCAGAATTGGCGCAGTAAAGTTTGTTACCTGCAATTGCAATTTTTTCAGGATTTGGCCCCACGGCAATTGTGCGGTCAATATTTAGTGAAAGTGTATCAATGCGGGCGAGATGACCTGAATAAAGGGAAACGTAAACCTTCCCGTCCTTGGCGGTCATGAAGCGAGGCTGTTCAGTTCCGGCTTCAGGTACTATGGATGCAATCTTCTCCATTGTATTGGGATTGATAACCCAGATGAGATTGGACTCTGTGACAGTAACATAAAGTTTTGAACCGTACAGAAGAACGTCCTCCGCTGTATCTCCTAAAGAAATACCGTTCTTGTTGGAGAAGACATTCTGTGTGGCAGTGCCGGTGATGTAATCATAAAAGGTAAGGCTTCCCGGCTGGGATGTGGACTGAACTCCGTTGTTTACCACATAGATACCATTGAGCGTCTCAACGGGGTCAATGGTCGGCTCCTGAGGATTTTTCGGGTCATCGCTGCATGAGGCTGTACCAATCATTACAGCCATCAGTGTCAGTAAACCTGTAATCTTTTTGTTCATGGCTTTTAAATCAGTTTATATTTATTAGAATGAGAATTCAACAGAGGCACTGTACCATCTTCCCGGCATGGGATACCGGGCAATGATGGAGTACTGGGCATTGAACATATTGTTTATGTCCGCCCTGAGCATGGCCTTTACTCCTTTAATATTAAAGGAACGGTACAATCCGGCTCCACATTCCACAAACCCCGGCAGTCGGCTTGACGGCTGATTGGAGTTGGTTGCAAACCTTTCAGAAGCTCCGGTGAAGTGTATCACTGCGTTGCACCATGGATTCTCCCAGCTCAGTGAGGCTGATCCGGTGTGACGCGGGCTGTAAGCTGCCTGCTTGCCGTGATATGGGTCTTCAGCGTCTGTCACAGGACGTACCCTCTGGTATGTATATGTGCCGGTAAGAAGCAGTGACTGGCGGCGGCTGAAGCTGTAACTCCCTTCCATGCTCACGTTGACACCGTAAATATGAACTTTTCCCAGGTTGGTCATAGACCACAGGAACATATTGCGTGGAATGGCTATGAGTTTGTCTGTCACCATGTTGAAAAAGGCGTCTGCGCTTATCTGCCCGTTCAGTGCCTGGCCTGAAATGGAGGAGGTCAGTCCAAGGTTTAATTCATGTGCGTTTTCCGGGCGCAGTGAACCAGCCCCGTTGACCACACCGAAATAACTCTCGGCAAATGTGGGCAGCCTGAAAATGTTTTTATATGAAATATGGCTGTTCAGCCACTGTATGTTTCCGGGTGAAAATGAAACGGAGACGGAAGGGGAGAGGCGGGTATAGTCGGTCTGACTTTCACCCCTTGAAGCACTGTGTCTGTAAATTGAAACAAGCGCTCTGGCAGTGGCTGTCCACTCCCTGTTCCTGAAGCGCAAGCCTAATGTCTGCAGGATATTGTCACGCGCCGGCTCAACCTCATTGGGCAAGTTGCTGGTCAGCGTATTACGGAAATAATCAATTCCGTACGTCAGGCTCCAGTACCCGGCAGGGCGCCAGGCCCCCACTGCGCTGACATAAAATTCCTTCTGACGGTATCTCTGGTCCAATTTCCCACCAGGATACACAGGGCTGCTGTCAGAGTAGTCAGAATGATCTGATGAATATTTGATTATACCCTGAATGGAAAAGTTCTTTATGTCAAAATTACCAATTATCTGACCGTTCAGATTGAGCTCGTTCAGGTTCTCGTTGCTCCCTGGGTTATAAAGAGTTACCGGGCCGGGTAATTGCCGGTGTGAGTCATAGTAAGAAAATTTGCCACGCAGGCGTCCGAAGGGCAGTGTTACCCCCATATTGGCCTCGGCACGATAACTTTCTGTTCCGTTATGAATTCTTTTCTCCCTGGTCTTTTGAGTCCCGTTGATAAGTGTGAAAGGATAACGGTTATCCGCCCTGCTGTATTCACCAAGAACAGTGGCCGCCACCTTTTCTCCCATTGGCACATCCACTCTGATAAACGGGTCAATGAGTCCGAAAGAACCCCCTCTGACCTTAACCCATGAACGGAAAGGGCTGCCGGGAGCGGCATAATTCCCGGTCAGAATCAATGTTGCGGCAGATGAGTAATTCCGGGCCGGCATGGAGAAGTTGTCGGATTCTCCCGCTGCCAGAGATATGGTTTCAAGGGCATCTATTGAGAAGCGGGATATATCAACCGCGCCGCTCTGGCAGTCAGAAACAGCCACTCCGTCATAAACCACAGCAGTGTGGGCTGCACCCAAACCACGGACAGAAACAGTTTTCAGTCCACCGGCGCCTCCGTAATCCCTGATTTCAGCGGCCGGAAGTCTGCGCACCGCATCAGCAAGGGTTGAGATTCCACGTTCTGCGGCCGTACTTGTATTTATGGAATAAACAGCATTGGAGCCGGAAGCAACCCGGGAAGCGGTTACCTCTAACTCTGACAACTCCGTTGGAGCCGGAATGGAATCCTGACTTTTAAGCGTTACAAATGCTGACAGTGTGAGCGCTGTGAGCACTGAACGCCTGAGCAATGCGTTCATTTCTTTTAAACTGTTTTATCCGGAGCCGCGGCCGGAATGATTAAACATAATGCTCAGGCAGGTCTTCGGACTTATCTCCTGGACTGACGCTCACCTTCCCGATAAAATCACTCACATTATCAGTGGCATTAACAGTGTCAGTATCAGCGGAGAATTACCGCAGCGGGCCTGTTCGGGATTTGCACCCGATTCCCTTTTCACAGCACCCGTCCGGGCGCTGAACCTAAGACTCTGCAAAATTATACATTATTCTCTTATTTCCGAGAATTCAAAGCGGTGTTAAGGTATAAAATATGTTAAGGGAGCTTTCCGTTTTTTACGATTTTTTGCTAAAATGCGTACCTTTGCAGCGAAAGTACCAACGATCACAGGCATAACTATGAAAATACACATACACAAAGGAATGGATCTGAGGATAGAAGGTGCAGTGCTGAACACTGATATCAAGGAAGTTCGGCCTCAGGTTTGCGCCATATGTCCGGAAGATTATCCGGGGTTCACACCCCGCCCGGCGGTACATGAGGGCGATGCGGTTCTTCCCGGTACCATTCTGTTGACTGACAAAAAACACCCTGAGTTGGCTTTGGTTTCACCCTCAGCAGGTAAAGTCAAGGCAATTGTGCGCGGTGAGCGGCGTAAACTCCTCCGTGTTGAGGTGGAAGTGGCTCCTGCTTCAGACTGCGTAAAGTATGATATACCCTCTGATGCGGCAGGCCTCAGAAAACTCCTGGCCCAGTCCGGACTTCTGGCCATGATGCGCCAGCGTCCTTACGGCATTGTTCCTGACCCTGATGCTCAGGTCAGAGATATATTTGTAACTGCTTTTGACAGTGCTCCCCTGGCTGCCGATATGAAAGTTCAGCTCGGATCTAATGTCAGAAAATATATTGAAGCTGCTGTAAAGGCTCTGGGCAAGTTTACATCAGGCAAGGTTTACATCAGCCACCGCGGAGATCTGGAAGATGTTCCCGGTGCGGAAATGGTGACAGTGAGCGGACCCCATCCCTCCGGCCTTGTAGGCGTTCAGATTGCCAACATCAAACCCATCAACAAAGGTGAGACGGTTTGGACTCTTGACCTTGAGCTCCTATATAAGATAGGCAAACTCATCTGTACCGGAAGTACTGACTTCAGCACAGTTGTGGCAGTGACCGGCCCGGAGGTTGAGACTCCCTGCATGCTCCGCACTCTCATTGGTGCCGGGATGGAATGTCTTGTTAAAGACAATCTCAAAAAGGATGACCGCCATAAAAGAATCATCAGCGGCAATGTGCTGACAGGTACTGCGGTAGGTGAAGGAGAGGATGCTTTCCTCCGTTATCCTTACCAGCAGGTTACCGTAATTGCCGAGGGTGATGATGTGGCAGAATTCATGGGCTGGGCCTCTCTGGCTCCCTCAAAGATGAGTAACAAACTCTCTTTCCCGGGACGTCTGTTTGTAAAACTTTTCAAGCCGGATGCAAGGCTCAACGGCGGACGCCGCGCCATGATTATGAGCGGTGAGTATGACAAGGTAATGCCCATGGACATTCTGCCTGAATACCTTCTCAAAGCCATCATGGCCAAGGATATTGACCGCATGGAGGCCCTGGGAATATATGAAGTTGTGCCTGAGGACTTTGCCCTGGCAGAATACGCGGATACGTCCAAACTGCCACTCCAGCAGATTGTCCGTGACGGACTGGACTATCTCAGAAAAGAAACTGAATAATAACCTTAAATCCATTGAAAGTGAAAGCATTACGTAAAGCACTGGATAAGGTGAAACCGCAATTCATGCCGGGCGGAAAATTTCAGTCTCTCGGTTCTACATTCGAGGCCTTTGAGACATTCCTCTTTACCCCGGATACACGTTCAGCGGTTAAAGGAGCCGTGCATGTTCATGACAGCATAGACTCCAAACGCACCATGATTATAGTGGTGCTGGCTCTTATGCCATGTTTCCTTTTTGGAATGTATAATACCGGTTATCAGCACTGGCTGGCGGCAGGGCAGAGTACCTTCCCGTTCTGGCAGCTCATGCTGTACGGCCTGGTGACAATTTTGCCCCGTGTGGTGGTGGCTTATGTCGTTGGTCTTACCATTGAATTCATAGTTGCGCAGTGGCGTAAGGAAGAAGTTCAGGAAGGATTCCTGGTCACAGGTATTATCCTCCCCATGATATGCCCTCCGGAGGTTCCCCTGTGGATGCTTGCCCTGGCTGTGGCATTCTCTGTTATTTTTGTCAAGGAAGTATTTGGAGGAACAGGATATAATGTTCTCAATGTGGCACTTGTGGCACGTGCGTTCCTCTTCTTTGCATATCCGGCCCAGATGTCAGGTGACAAGGTTTGGGTTGCAACAGGTTCAGGTTTCGGAACAGGACAGGCTGTGGCAGACGGTTTCAGTTGTGCCACACCCCTGGGTCAGCTTGCCACTTCCACAGATCCCAATGCCGTAATAACCGGCATCGGTGGCCATGTAATCACTGCCTGGGATGCGTTCCTGGGTCTTATCCCCGGCTCTTTCGGTGAGACTTCCACTCTCTGCGTCATTATAGGCGCAATAATACTGCTTGCCACAGGCATTGCCAACTGGCGCATTATTGTTTCAGTAATAGCAGGAGGCCTGCTCATGGGCTGGGTGGCCAATACATTTGCCTCACCCCTTTATCCTGCCTCATATTTCAAGCCCTGGGAACAGCTCATTTACGGCGGTTTTGCTTTTGCTGCCGTATTTATGGCCACTGACCCGGTGACTGCAGCCCGTACCACAGCCGGCAAATATATTTACGGTCTTCTGATTGGTATAATCGCAGTTATAGTCCGTACATATAACAACGGTTATCCTGAAGGCGCCATGCTGGCGGTTCTCCTGATGAACTGCTTTGCACCGCTGATTGACTGGTGCGTGGTGGCTCTCAATATCCGTAAGAGACAGAACAGATTAAAATCAGCACGGTCATGAACAAGCAGAGCAATCTTTATTCCATTATTTATATAGTGGTACTGGTATGCCTGGTAGGTGCCGGGCTGGCATTCACTTCAATTTCACTCAAGGACAGACAGCAGGCAAATGCTGCGGAAGACAAGATGCGTCAGATTCTGGCAAGCGTCCGTATCTATCCGGAAGACAAACAGGTGAGTGCGGATTATGAACGTTATATCACGGATACATACGTGGTCAACGAGGCCGGTGAGCGTATTGACGGCGTTGATGCTTTTGATGTCAATGTTGCCAATCAGATACGCCTCAATGCTGACAGCCGTGAGCTTCCCGTATTTGTATGCACCCTTTCAGACGGTCAGGTAAAATACATCCTCCCGCTTTATGGCGCAGGCCTCTGGGGACCCATCTGGGGGTATATCTCAGTTGATTCTGACGGTCAGACTGTTTATGGAGCTTACTTTGCACACCAGGGTGAGACTCCCGGTCTCGGCGCTGAAATTGAGAAACCGGCTTTCAGCTCACAGTTTGAAGGCAAGCGCCTCTTTGAGAACGGTACATTTGAACCCATTCATGTGGTAAAGGCCGGACTCTCAGTTCCGGATGATCCTCACAGCGTGGACGGAGTTTCCGGTGGTACCATTACCAGTAAAGGTGTAGGAGCGATGATTGACAATTGTCTCGCACCGTATCAGAACTTTCTTAAATCCTTACAATAAGAGCCATGGCAGAAAGTGAAAGCAACAAGGCGGTTTTACTTAACCCCTTCTCCAAAAATAATCCTGTAATTGTTCAGATTCTCGGTATCTGTTCAGTCCTGGCCGTTACTGCCAAACTGGAGCCGGCTCTTGTGATGGGGCTCTCTGTTATTGCGGTACTCGCCTTCAGTAATGTCATTATTTCCCTGATAAGAAATACCATTCCCACAAACATACGAATCATTGTACAGCTTGTGGTTGTTGCCGGTCTGGTGGTAATTGTTTCACAGCTGCTGGAGGCGTATGCTTATGCGGTCAGCAAGCAGCTGTCTGTTTTCATCGGACTCATCATCACCAACTGTATCCTGATGGGACGCCTGGAAGCGTTTGCCATGGCCAACAAGCCCTGGCCCTCTTTCCTTGACGGTATTGGAAACGGTATCGGTTACGCCATCATCCTGGTGATTGTAGGTTTCTTCCGTGAGCTTTTAGGCTCCGGTACACTGATGGGTTATCAGGTGGTGCCCGACTCATTTTATCAAGCCGGGTATGTCAATAACGGTCTGATGATTCTGCCTCCCATGGCTCTCATCACAGTGGCATGCATCATATGGGTTCAGAGGTCTGTCAATAAGGATCTTCAGGAAAAATAATCTCAGGCAAAAATCTGTATTATGGAAAATTTCAATCTGTTCATACGGTCAATCTTTATTGACAACATGATATTTGCCTACTTCCTGGGCATGTGCTCGTTCATTGCAGTGAGCAAGAACGTAAAGACAGCCTTCGGACTCGGCATTGCAGTGACATTCATGCTCACCGTGACTCTTCCGGTCAATTACCTCCTCAATAAATATGTCCTTGTTGAGGGTGCCCTGAGCTGGCTCGGACCGGAATTTGCAGACGTTGACCTCAGCTTCCTTTCTCTGATTGTGTTCATTGCCGTAATTGCGTCCATGACACAGCTGGTGGAAATGGCTGTGGAGAAATATGCCCCGGCCCTGTACGCTTCACTCGGTATTTTCCTGCCCCTCATTGCCGTAAACTGCGCCATCCTCGGAGGCTCCCTGTTCATGCAGCAGAGAGACTTCCCCACTGTCTGGACTTCAGTATGTGCCGGCGCCGGCTGGGGTATCGGTTGGTTACTGGCCATTACTGCCGTAGCCGCCGTGCGTGAGCGCATCGCGCAGTATTCAAATATTCCGGCTGCACTCAGAGGCGTGGGTATTACTTTCATTTTAACCGCTTTGATGGGAATTGCCTTCATGAGCTTCCTCGGCATTAAAATTTAGTCATGAATATTATGATATGCACAATATCCGCCCAGGGCTGGCTCACTGTTGGTGCCGGCGTGGGTTTCTTCCTGGCAGTGGCCCTGCTTCTGGTTATCATCCTCCTTATTGCCAAACATTATCTGGTTCAGAGCGGTGATGTTACCATTACAATGAATGGCGGCCGTAAGATTACCGCTCAGTCCGGTAAACCGCTTCTCTCCGCCATGGCGGACCAGAACGTTTTCCTTTCCAGCGCATGCGGCGGAAAGGGTAGCTGCGGTCAGTGCCGCCTCCAGGTTCTTGAGGGTGGAGGTGAGATTCTTCCCACAGAGGCCGTTCACTTCAGCCGCAAGGAAATTAAGGATCACTGGCGCCTGGCTTGTCAGGTTAAGGTGAAAAATAATCTGGACATCAAGGTGCCCGCTGCTGCTCTGGATGTTAAGGAATGGGAATGTGAGGTGATCTCCAACAAGAATGTGGCAACATTCATCAAGGAATTTATTGTGGCACTTCCTGCCGGCCAGCACATGGATTTCATTCCCGGCTCTTACGCCCAGATTAAGATTCCGCCTTTCCGCATGGATTATGCCACAGATATTGACCGCTCGCTCATCGGTGATGAATATCTACCCGCATGGGAAAAGTTCGGCCTGTTCTCTCTCAAATGTGAGAACAAGGAAACAACTGTACGCGCGTACTCAATGGCCAATTATCCCGCTGAAGGTGACCGCATAATGCTCACTGTCCGTATTGCCACACCTCCTTTCAAACCCAAACCCGAGGTCGGTTTCATGGACGTGATGCCCGGCATTGCCTCAAGTTATATCTTCTCACTCAAACCGGGTGACAAGGTGATGATGAGTGGTCCTTACGGTGATTTCCACCCCATCTTTGACTCCAAGAATGAGATGATGTGGATTGGCGGTGGTGCCGGTATGGCGCCCCTCCGTGCACAGATCATGCACATGACCAAGACACTCAAGACCACGGACAGAAAGATGAATTATTTCTACGGTGCCCGTGCACTCAATGAGGTATTCTACCTTGATGATTTCCTCCAGCTGGAAAAAGAGTTCCCCAACTTCAAGTTCCATCTGGCACTTGACCGCCCTGATCCCGCTGCTGATGCCGCAGGAGTCAAGTACACTCCCGGATTTGTCCATCAGGTAATTTATGACACATATCTGAAGGACCATGAGTCTCCTGAAGATATTGAATATTACATGTGCGGACCCGGTCCCATGAGTAAGGCCGTTAACGGAATGTTGGACTCTCTCGGAGTTGACCCGGAATCAGTCCATTATGATAACTTTGGAGGTTAAGAGCTCTTGGCTGTTGACGTTAAGATAGAAAAAACATGGAAACAGGCCCTACATGAACAGTGGGGCCTGCCTTACTTTACCTCTCTGACGGATTTTGTCCGTGCCCAGTATAAGGAGGTAAGGGTTTATCCTCCTCCTCGCCAAATTTTTGCGGCTTTTGATGCCTGTCCTTTTGAGGATGTGAAAGTTGTCATCCTCGGACAGGATCCTTACCATGGCCCCGGCCAGGCAAACGGGCTCGCATTCTCTGTCAGTCCCGGTGTGCAGCTGCCTCCGTCTCTGATTAATATTTTTAAGGAAATAATAACAGATACCGGAGCCGCAGAAACTGAAATGCCTGCCAGTGGGGATCTTACTTACTTGGCAAATCAGGGTGTACTCCTCCTGAACAGCACTCTCACTGTTCCGGAACACACTCCCACAGGGCACCGAAACAGGGGATGGGAAGAATTTACAGATGCTGCCATCCGCGCTGTTTCTGAACAGAAGGAACACGTTGTATTTATTCTCTGGGGCTCCTTCGCCATCAGCAAGCGCCGGCTCATTGACCACTCCAAACACCTTGTCCTGACTTCTCCGCACCCTTCTCCGCTGAGTGCATACCGCGGGTTTTTCGGAAGCCGACCCTTTACCCGCGCCAATGCCTGGCTTGCTGAACATGAACTTACTCCAATTAAATGGTTACCGTAATGAGAAAGATTTTGTTATTTTCTTTCATGCTGACCATGTTCTTCAGCCTTCATGCAGCCCTGCCTGTCACCACTTCATTTGATGAATCTGTCAGGACGGTTCAGATACACCCGGTTGACATGCCTCTCGCCCCCCCGGTAACGGTTCTGGGGCAGCCGGATATACTGGTGGCAAGTTTTGACGGCCTTTCAGATGACCGTGAGTTTTTCCGTTGGCGCCTGGTGCACTGTAATGCAGACTGGACACCATCCGTTCTCGTTGACTCTGAGTTTGTTGATGGCTTCAATGAACAGCAGATTGAGGATTATTCATTCTCTTCTGCCACAACGGTTCCTTACGTACATTACACTTTCACCATCCCGGGTGAGAACATGCGTCCACTCGTTTCAGGCAATTATGTTGCAGAGGTATATCGTGAGGATGACCCTGATACAGTAGTGGCTCAGTTTGCCTTCATGGTTACAGAGCAGACGGTTCCTGTGTCTGTTTCAGTCTCTCCTGTAACGGATATTGATTACCGTGCGCAGCATCAGCAGCTTGAGGTTGGAATCAATGTGGAGGATGCCGGTATTGAGGATGTTTTCAATGACCTTCAGGTTCACCTCTTCCAGAATAACCGCCCGGATACTGAGCAGATTCTTCGGCGTCCCCTTACCGTTTCCGGCTCCAATCTCACTTTTGCCCATAATCCGGCCCTGATTTTCCCCGCCGGAAATGAGTACAGACGCTTTGAGACAGTAACGGAAAATTACCCCGGAATGGGTGTGGAAAAGGTGGAATATGTTCATCCTTACTGGCATTATGCCCTCAACATTGACAGCCCACGTGCGGGTGAGAGGTATCAGTATGACAGCACACAGAAAGGTGCTTACCTCATCCGCCGCTCCGGTGCATCAGACAGCGATGTGGAGGCTGATTACGGTGTGGTTCACTTCTATCTGGAAGATGAAAATCCTGACAGGCAGATTTTTATTGAAGGCGACATCACTGACCGTCTTTTCAATTCAAATTCCCGCATGGTGTATAATCCTTCATTCGGGCGTTATGAACGAGCTCTCCTGCTCAAACAGGGCTCTTACAATTATCAGTACGTGGAACGCACTCCCGCCGGAAAATTTTCTACGGCGGATATTGAGGGTAATAATTTTGAAACTCAGAACACATATCAGGTCCGCGTCTATCACCGCAGGCGTGGTGAACGTTATGACCGCCTGATTGGAGTGGGATTTAGTGATTGATTATGTTACAGATACAGAATACGCTTGTCAGTCTTGACCTGGTGGAACGGCGCTTCTGCTGTGACCTCTGCCGTTGCAAGGGTCAATGCTGCGTGGAAGGGGATGCCGGTGCGCCGATAACTCCGGAGGAGGATGAGAGCTTCAAGGCTATTCTCCCCAAAATCAAACACCGTCTTCTCCCGGCTGCTCTGCGCGTAATTGAGGAGGAAGGTACTTCTTACCGTGACATTGAAGGAGAACTTGTTACTCAGCTTGTGGAAGGGTGTAACTGCATTTATGCCACTCTGGATGAGAATGGTGTATGGCTGTGCGCCATTGATGCGGCTTATCGGGCCGGGGAAATTGACGTTCAGAAACCCATTTCATGTGCGCTTTATCCGGTGCGGATAAAGGAATATCCCACCTTTACTGCCGTCAATTTCCATCGTTGGAAAATCTGCTCATCTGCTGAAACACTGGGCCGGAAATTGGGTCTGCGTGCGTACAAATTTCTGGAAGGCCCGCTCCGCCGCCGTTTTGGAAATGAATGGTATGATGAGCTTGCCCTCACTTGTGATGAATACTTAAAGCAATATGGCGATGATGAATAATGAACCACAGCATATAATTGAATTCTCAGATAAAATCCGCGCTGCAGCTCCGGAACTGGAAGTAATACTTATTGAAGCAGATATTGAAAATCCTCCGACGGATGAGAATCTTTGGAATGAAATAAGGTCTGAGGCCTCACGGATTTCAGAATTATTCCCCATGGACCGCATTCGTCATCGTGCTGCAATTGATGCTACACGTGCTGCATACAAAGCACTCGGAAAAGATCCGAACCGTTACCGCCCCTCCGCTGAGGCCCTCTGCCGCCGTGCCGTCAAGGGAATGGACCTGTACCGCACTCTGGCTGTCATTGACCTTGTCAACCTGATTTCCCTGCGGAGCGGTCATTCAATAGGAGCTTTTGATGCGGATGCCATTGTCGGGCAGACTCTCACTCTCGGTGCCGGGGAAGCTGCCGAGCCTTATGAAGCCATCGGTCGTGGCCCCCTCAACATTGAAGGTCTTCCTGTATATAGGGATGAAGTTGGTGGAATAGGAACTCCCACATCAGATAATGAGCGTACCAAACTCTCAGAGAAAACAACTCATCTGCTCATGACGGTCAATCTGTATGGCAAGTCGGAAATGACTGTTGATGAACTTGAAACAGAGATAATTCGTCTGCTTGTCAAGTACGCTTCAGCTTCTGATATCAGAGTGAAGCATTATAAAATCTGACAGATTTAAATTCTTCAAATTTTCATATAAATAATTTTTTTCTTCATTTTTTACCTGAGCGGTGAAACTATTCTCTTTTCTTTGCGACTAAAAGGATAGAACAAAAGAAAAGGAAATGTTAAACTGTATTCAAATCCCAAAGCCCGGCCCTCTGGCAGTACTCAGCGAATTTCTGATGAAATTTGCGCGTCAGTTGTCCGGTGCATCCAAGCAGGAGAACAGGACTGTTGTTTTCAAGCAGATTATGGCTGAACATTCAAACCTGATTTCCCGCCTGTGTTACGGTTATGCACGGTCAACTGAGGAGTTTGAGGATCTGCGTCAGGATGCTTATGCCAATATCTGGTCCGGTCTTGACAGTTTTCGAGCAGACGCCTCCCTCAAGACATGGGTTTATCGTGTCACACTCAACACATGTGTTTCAGTGCTCCGTAAACGCTCTAAAGCCGTCCCCACTATCAGCCAGGAAATTTTTACAGATATTCCTGACAGCTCATCTGAGGACCTGCAGCTCATTGAGGATCTCCACAGAGCCATTGACACCCTTCTGCCGCTTGACAAAGCCATTGTGCTGATGTGGCTGGACCGCAAGAGTTATGATGAAATTTCTGATGTCTGCGGTCTCCCCCGTAACACAGTGGCCGTGAGAATACACCGCGCCAAAGAGAAAATTAAAGTTTGTCTTAAAAATGAAGAATAATTATTTTGATATGGAACAGGAAGATAAAATGCAAAAAGCATGGGAAGAAGCACGCTTTGCTCTTCCAACAGACAGTCAGATGCAGGATGTGATTGCCGGCACACGTCGCACCGCTCTTGAAAAACTTGCCGCCCAGTACCGCCGCTTCGCCATCATGTCAGCTGTATTGCTGGTTCCGTGTGCCTTCCTCCTTTACAGGCAGCAATTTGACACAGAACCTTGGGTTCAGATTACCATTCCGGTGCTTTATGCCATTGGCTTCGCCATCATTTCCATAATGGACTCATGGCTTTACCGGGGAATAAAAAGCATTGATGTCAATACCATGAGCGTCCAGACAGTAATTTCCAAGGCCCTCTTTTACCGCAAACGCCATCTCCAGTGTCTTCTCTTCACCATACCCTGGTGCATCTGCGTTGTGGGGCTCATGCTATACGCCGCAAGCGGTGAAACTGCTTTTATACTCGGAATTGTCTGCGGCCTTTCTCTCGGACTCATAATCGGGGTTAACATGCTCATGAAGTTCCTCAGATATTACCGCCAGATTTCTGAACAGTAATTCTTGATTTTCTGAGTCTTTTGGATTAATTTTGTCCCGTTGTAATTAATCCTCAAATGTTATGACTGAAAAGGAAAAAAGAGATAAGGGGCTCATTTATAATCCCAATTATGATGCCGAGCTTTTGGCTGAAATGGACGCGGCCGCAGAAGTCTGCTTCCGGTATAATAATACACCCCCGTCACAGGCTGACAGGCGTACTGAAATACTGAAGAATTTCCTGGGACACATGGGAAAGAATGTAACCATCCGTTCTCCATTCTCCTGTGATTACGGGTACAATATTGAAGTGGGTGAAAACTTCTTTGCCAATTACAACTTTGTGGTTCTTGACGGTGCCAGAGTCAAAATCGGTAACAATGTTTTCATTGCCCCAAATGTAGCTCTTTATACAGCCACACATCCCCTGGACAAGGAACGCAGAAACCAGGGCCTGGAATTTGCCCTCCCCATCACCATTGAGGATGATGTCTGGATCGGTGGGGGAGTGCAGATCTGCCCCGGAGTCACAATCGGACACGGCGCCGTAATAGGAGCCGGAAGTGTAGTGACCAAGGACGTCGCTCCGGACACAGTTGTCGCAGGTAATCCCGCCCGTGTAATAAAAACAATACAGAATTAAGAGCTTGTCTCATAATATATGTTAACGCTGAGGCCATCCATTGGCATCTTTGTCCGCGTTCTTCGGTCGTGTACATCAAGTACACT
>CAZNBD010000003.1:0-41656 GCA_964571405.1 uncultured Bacteroides sp.
AGGTATAACGCATAATCGCCTATGAAGTTCTCTTTTTAACCCTAAAATGTATATTGTTAATATTTTAAAGGTTAAAGTTGTTAAAATTTAGTTGTAAAGTAAAAAATAATTATTACTTTTGGCCGGTGAAACTCTAACCCTGAAAAACTTAAGTACCATTATCTATACATCTTAATCACAATCATTATGAAGAAAATAGCACTTTCATTGATGGTGCTCTTTGCGGGTTTGTGCGCTTCTGCTCAGCTTGTTGAGGTAGAATCCGCCAGTCATGTTGTCCTCCCTGAGGGCATGATTGCCGCAATCCCCACCATCAGCCCGGACGGTAGCTATGTGGTTATTTCAGAAGCAGGAAGTGATGCGCTCCGTCGCGTCATGGTTTCTGACGGTTCTGTTACCACAGTAACTCTTAACGGCAGTGGCCATGATGTGGCCATCAGCGAGGACGGAAACAACATTGTATTCCGTCAGAGCACTTTTGACCGCAATCACCTCCGCCACACCGCTCTCAAGAGCGTTTCCCTGGCTGACGGAACAGAGAGCCAGCTCATTGCTCCCTCTCGCCGCCTCAACGCCGGTGTTTCTCTGTCTGGCAGAAATGTTACTGCAGTTGAAAACGGCAGGGTAAAAGCCCATAACCTTGACGGTGCACGCGCTGAAAAATCCGCGCTGGTATCAATCAGTTACGGTCACCTGGAATACACCGTTAACGGCCGCACCGTTACTCTGGATCCCCAGGGCCGCGGAAGTTATCTCTGGCCCGCTCTGAGCCCGGACGGCACCAAGGTAGTTTATTACCTTGCAGGCCGCGGTTGCTTTGTATGCAACGTTGACGGTTCAGACGTACGCGCCCTGGGCATGCTCCGCGCTGCCAAGTGGCTCAATAACAATACCATCGTTGGTATGAATGATGCTGATGACGGTGAATTTATTACCTCATCCTCACTCATTGCCACAGACCTCAACGGCACACGTCAGGTCCTCACTCCTGATGAAGCCATGGCCATGTATCCCTCAGTTTCTGCTGACGGCAAGCACATTGCTTACGTTAACCCTGAAGGTGAACTCTTTATCCTTAACCTTAAATAAACCAACCGTACAGCCATGAAGAAATTTATGCTCATCGCGCTGGCCGGTTTACTCGGACTCAGCGCCGCAGCCGCCACTAAGGACGACCTGCGTATATATATCAACCCCGGACACGGTTCATGGACAGCAAATGACCGCCCCATGCCCGTCAAAGGTCACGGCCCTTACAGCAAGACCAATACGGATACAACAAGCTTCTTTGAGTCAAACACCAACCTCCGCAAGGGTTTCGGTGTGCTGGAGAAGCTCCGTGCCATGGGCCTCAAATTCAATCCCGAACTCAATCAGACCGGTGAACGCCACACCATCGGTGCCGCTCGTGACATGAGCAATAACATTGTCATGTCTCACGTAAAGCTCGGTCCGTACCATGATGATAACGGTGCGAGCCATCCGGATAATAATTATTACAACCGCTCTCTGCCTGAAATCGCCGCTGAGGTGGATGCCAATAACTTTGACATGTTCATCTCCATCCACTCAAACGCAGTTGACAACAGCGGCTGGAAGACACTCAACTTCCCCATCATCCTTTACCGCGGTTATGATGACTGCCACGGTGAAACCGGTGTGGATGCAACCACCAGCGCTCAGTGTAAGGCAATGGCCCAGAAAGCATGGCCTTACCACATGCAGAACACCCATGAATGCTGGACCAGTTACAGCCCCACAAACCCCAATATCCGCGGTGATATCAACTTCTACGGCTCAAGCAGCACAGTACGCGGTTACAAGGGTTACCTGGGTGTGCTCAAGCACGGCGTTCCCGGATTCCTGGTTGAAGGTTACTTCCATCAGTATGCTCCCGCAGCCCTGCGCCACATGAACTGGGATGTCAATTACATTGAAGGTTTCAACTATGCTCACGGCATTGCTGATTACTTCGGCCTCCAGAAAGAGAGCGTAGGTGACATTTACGGTATTGTACGTGACGAGCATGAACGTTATGTGGATGAAAGTTACATCCCCGTTCCCACTCACGCTGACGCATACATGCCCCTGGATGCCGTTACAGTTACCCTGAAGAAAGGTAACCAGGTGGTAGACACATACACCACTGACAATCAGTTCAACGGTGCCTTTGTATTCTATAATGTAGCCCCCGGCACATACACCATTGAAACATCCAAGGAAGGTTACATCTCACCTGAACCCGTTGAGGTAACAGTAACAGCTGCCAACGTCAGCTATCCTGCCATTTCAATGACCAGCGAAACCTGGACACCCCCGGTTATCACATATACAGATTATCCTGATGAACTGGTGGGCACACAGTTCGGCCCCCGCGGCGAGTACGCTTTTGAGCAGGCCATCGTTGACAAGGAAATTGCTGAACTTGAAGGCACCACACTGCGCCGCATGCTCTGCGTAGGCGGCAAGCTGTACATCCTGGCCCACAAGACCGAGACAGAACCCGTAATTGTGGTTCTGGACGCCAAGACCCTCAATGTTCTGGCAGTTCCCGGTGTTGAAGGTGCTGAAGGCACAGAGCAGCCCATTGCTGACATTGCAGTGACAGCCGACGGCGTTCTGTTGGCTTCTGCCAAGGAACTCTGCCAGTTTGACGCTTCTCAGGTACGTGACGGTGAAACCCGCGGCGAATGTAACGTTTACCGCTGGGAGAACTCAGAAACCGGAGTGCCTGAAGGTAACCCCGTCCTCTGGGTAAGCACCATGCTCAGCGGTAACTTCTATCGCGCTTACAGCGGCGGTGCCATGGCTTACACCGGTACTTATAATGAAGGTAAGATCATCCTCTCCGCTCAGAACGCAAACTCAGGCGGTAAGGTATTCTACAGCTTCATCAACATCATGGACGGCACCAAGATGTCTGAAGGTATCTCAAACAACTCATACTTCAACCATGAGGAATGCGGACCCTTCACCCTCAACATCTCACCCCTCAACGCTGAACATGTAATTGCAGACAGCCCCACATTCCTGCCCCTGCAGATTGACATCCCCGGCAAGGTTCTTGCCGCTCAGATGCCTGAAGGTATTGTACCCGCTGAAGGAACCGCTCCCGGATTCTTCCGTTATGCTGGTAAGGTTTACATGGTTTCCACTGACAATGACGCCAACGGTAACGGAGGCATCATGATGGTGGACATCACCAACGGCATTGACAATGCTGAACTGGTTCCCACTGTAAATACCAGCCTTGACGCTGCTGAAGGTTTTGCTGCCGCTGCCGGTATGCAGCTCACCACTCGTGATGATTATGACCGTGTCAACAGCGCAAATATCGCCCTGTTCCTGGCCCGTGGAAACAAGGTTACCCGCTTCACCACTGAAGGTGTGCGTCAGCCCCAGCCCCGCCGCGAATTTGCTTACGGCATCGCTCTTGAAGAAAATGACGGTGATTACACCGTTACATTCAATTCAACCGGTGACGCCGTGGCCGCAAACATTGTCCTGACAAACAATGAGGATGAAAATGACGTTGTTATGATTCCCGCCGGCGCTGTGGCCAAGGGTGAAAACTCCGCCACATTCAACCGCGCTGACCTCGCCGGTCACTTCTACAGCGTTGCAGTTGCCATCCAGAGCAAGCCCATCGGTGAACTCGGTGAATATTATTCTGACCCCAACGGCGTGACAAAGCGCGGTGGTGTCATCACCATTACAGATCCTGAATTTGACTCATTCGGTTACACCCTCGTTACCACCGGCGGTGCAAACGGTGTCAAGGTTTACGCTCCTGACGGAACTGTTACAGGACCCTTCCTTGTAAGCGATCCCCGCCTGAGCACTTCTAACCAGAGCTCAATGTTCCGCGGTGACCAGCGTGACGGTATGGCCGTATTTGCTGACTGGTCTGACGAAGGCGCCGGTTACTGGGTAATTGACCCCCTCAATCCCACTGAAATGTACCAGCTCCTCGGCGGCGAACGTTCCGGTACCAAGGGCTCTTATGCTTACAACGGCACCATCATCGGTGGCGGTTCAAGCTGCGTTGCCTTCCAGGGAACAGGTGAGAACACCCGCATGTACTCATTCCTTGAGGACTATCCCGCAGGTAACACTCCCGGTGCTCAGCAGATGATTTACCGTTATGACATCGGTACTGATTATCAGATCACAAAGGTTCCTGACGTTGCATTTGAAAACCTGTCCGGTGCTGTAAACCTCTCCAACCAGAATGTTGAAATCTGCTGCACACCTGACGGCTTCTTCGCCACTCAGAAACGTACCGCAGGTAACAACCTGGCAGGTGTTGCCGGTTTCTATTATGTGGCAAACAGCGGAGAAATCCTCTTCTCAAGCCATGTTCTGGATGATATCGTAAGCACCAACGCTGCCATTGCCATCAGCCGTGACCTCAAGTACCTGGCCGTTGGTGAATATGACCGCGTGGACGTCTTCAATGTTGAATGGACTGACGGTGAACCTTCTTTCACTCTGATGGCCACTGTTGATAATCCTGCCGCTGGTGATGACTTTGCTCACATGCGCTTTGACGCAGGTAACAACCTCCATGTTTACCACCGTCTCGGCGAGGGTTACCACGCTTACTCTCTGCCTGACGCTGCTCCCACATCTGTGGTGCCCGCCAAATCAATCTATGTGGTTGAAGGTAGCAACACAGGTGTTGAAGACATCGTAATTGAAGAAAACGGTGCTGACGCTGCTGCTGTTTATTATAACCTTTCAGGTGTACGCGTAAGCGGCACTCTCACCCCCGGCATATACATCAAGGTTGTCGGTGATGAAGCCTCCAAGGTTGTAATCCGATAATAATTCCTTCCCCCGCCCCGGGGGCCTGCATCACCGCAGGTCACTGAAGCGGGGGAAGCTTTTCAATCCGCTTCTATTAATAACCAATAATAACCAATTTACAACAAACCATTTAATCCAATTATGACACAACTGAGACATCTACTCATCATCCTGACAGTCTTGCTGCTGCCCCTGTCTGCTGCCGCCACCACGTACAGTCAGGCGTCAGAAATTCAGTTCCAAACTGTTTCTCAAAGTCAAGAGTTTTTTCTCTTCGCACAGAATCCGGATAATGCCAAACAGTACTTCTCTCCTTCTTATTACGGCTTTAATAATGAAGCTGTAAGCTTGGACGTGACAACAAGTAGTAACAACCAGCCCAACATCAATCAGATTGATGTTACTCAGCCCTCAACTCCAGATAAACTGTTTTTCTATCAGGGTGATGATGCAGGCAAGTATAAGGTGAAGTTCCATGACAACGATGCTTCAAAGGCTTGGTTCGGCGGCCTGGGTGACAATGGACAAGTCAACCTGGTTAGAGAAAGTGGAGCTGTATATGTAACTATCAACTATGCAGAAGATGGCAGCCAGGCCCGCATCTGTTATAATGACATGGAGCTCAGATTTGATCCCGCATCAAAAATGTTCACACTCGTTGATGCCAATGCTGTAGGAAATACCGTGCCGGCTTATCTATATTATAGAACTTCAAATCCCCCCTCATACTCTACAGAGGTCACAATGTTCTTCTCAGCAACCGATGTATCAACTTCAACTGCTACCTCCATTTCCAATGTCAATGTTCCTCAGGAAGAAGTTGCTAATACAAAGTATTATCTTAACCATGTAAACGTACGTACTTCAACTTCTCCACAAGTTAGTACAAGAGGTATTGCAAATATTCTCCCTGATGGAGACCAGCCTTCTGATGACTATGTTATCACAGGTAACGGTGGCGTAAACCCGTATTTGACATTCAAAGAAGGTGCCAAAGAAGGTACTTATAAGTTCAAAGGTATTTTGATTTATGATCCTACAGGTACGTACGCTGAGTACTATTATAAAACCGCTGCCACTCTGACTGTCAATGTTACAAGCGAAGCAGTGGAACTGGTTTGGGTGATCAATGGTACAAAAGTGACTGATCCCTCAAAACCGTATGACTATGAATTTGTGATTAACTCCACGTATACTAATAGCCGTAACAAAGTTCAGATCTATCAGGCTGCTGACAACACTGATGTTACTTCTTATTTTACTGTAAATCTTCAGGACGGATCCACACCCAATGTCTTTGTATCTGTACAAAAAGAGTGGTACTACATCAACCCCCGCACTCAGTTTGAAAATGCCAAGCTGGTGTTACAGGCTACAAACAAGGAGGGCTTTACTTCAAACTTCAATCTGCCTGATCTGACCATCAACCTGTCTCCCGCCAATCCGTTCAAGAACATTTTCTCAGGCAAACAGAACCGTGTATGGGCTGAGGATCTGTCCTTAACTTCTTCCTCTATACCTTTATCAGAAAACCTCTCCCAAAACTACACCAAAAATACGATTGAATTCACTCTGGAAGCGGATGGATTTACTCCCGAATCTGAAGCTGTGGTAACAAAGAATCAGTCAAGCAGCTCCCTGACAGTCACATGTTCAAACTTCCCTGAAGTGGGCGCTTATAATCTGGTTTGCACTTCCACTCAGTTTGGCGTGATTCCTTCTTACACCATTCCTTTCCAGCTTTATCCTGAAGTTAATGCTGAGACCAAGATTATGCTCTCAATTGTGGACAAGGAAGGTAATACTCAGACTTTCAGCGTTGATGAAGGTGTTGAGATTGACCGTGCCGACTTCTTCACAGAGGGTCTTGCAAAAGCCACTCTCACCATTGAGCCCGCAGATGCAGACCTCCAGATCTGGTACAAGATTGACGGAATGTCAGCAGCTCAGAGCCCTGCCGCCAACGGCATTTTCCGCGCTCCCGCCACAAACGGTTACGCCCTCTATGACGGTGCCGTTGACCTCAATGACGGTAACTCCCTCTCCGTACGCCTGGGTCAGAACAATGCTGTCAACCCCACAGTGACAACATCCTTCACCATGAGCGGCTCAACCACCACCGGCCTTGACTCTGTATCCGTTGAAGGTGATGCCACAGCTCCCGCTGAGTATTATGACCTCAGAGGCTGCCGAGTTAACGCGGCTGCTCTCGCTCCCGGCATGTACATTGAACGCCGTGGTACAACTGTCCGCAAGGTTGTTGTTCGTTAAAGAACGCCCGTAGGCTGCGCCGCTTCTGACGCACCCGCATATAACCCCACACCCCACACCGCCGTGCATGCTTCCGCATCCGGCGGTGTGCTTTTGTTCTGTGATAAGCCGGTGCAATTTTGGCGGTGTGAAAATTTTTATGTACTTTTGTAAACCAGTGACCATTTTTGAGAAGTTTGCCATGGAAGAACCATCCCTGCTTGACATTGAAAACCAGGCCTCTCCCCAGTACACTGAGGATGCCATCCGTACCCTTGACTGGCGCGAGCATATCCGCCTGCGCCCCGGCATGTACATTGGCAAGTTGGGTAACGGCTCCAATGCTGATGATGGCATTTACGTCCTGCTCAAGGAGGTGATGGATAACTCCCTGGATGAGTACATCATGGGTTACGGCCACCAGATTATTGTCAATGTGGACGCTGATGAGCCCGGCGGCAGCGTTTCTGTCCGTGACTATGGCCGCGGAATTCCTCTGGGCAGCGTCAGGGATGTGGCTTCCAAAATCAATACCGGCGCCAAGTATGATGATGAAAGCGGCGTGTTCAACATGACCGTGGGGCTCAACGGCGTGGGTATCAAGGCCGTCAACGCCCTCTCCAGTGAAATGGAGATTATTTCATTCAGGGACGGAATGAAGAAACGCGTCCTGTTCCGTGAGGGTCTCCTGGTTGAGGACCCCGCTCCGGAACCCACTGATGAGGCAAACGGTACTTACGTCCGCTTCAGACCGGATCCTTCCCTGTTCCAGAATTATCAGTTCAATTATGACCTGATTCTCCCCCTGATCAAGAACTATACTTACCTGCACACCGGCCTGGCAATTGTGCTCAACGGCGTCAGGATGCTCTCACGCAATGGTCTGAAGGACCTGCTCAAGGACAATATGTCTGCCCGCCAGCTGTACGATATTATCCATCTCAAGGGCCAGGGAATTGAAATTGCACTGACCCATACGGATCAGTACGGTGAGGAGTTCTATTCATTTGTAAACGGCCAGTACACCACCCAGGGCGGCACCCATCAGAGCGCCTTCAAGGAGGCTGTCAGCCGCACCATCAAGGAATATTTCAACCGCAACTTTGAGTACACGGATATCAGGAACGGCATGGTGGCCGCTGTGGCCATTTCCGTTTCAAATCCCATGTTTGAATCCCAGACCAAGACCAAACTGGGCTCAAGGGATATAGGGCCAAACGGTCCCACCGTGGCCAAATTCATCGGTGACTTTGTCAAGAAGGAGCTGGACAATTACCTGCACCGTGAACTGGATGTGGCTGATGTCATTCTCCAGAAGGTGCAGAAAAGCGAGCGTGACCGCCGCGAGCTCACCACGGTCCAGAAAAAATCACGTGAGACGGCCAAGAAGGTCAGCCTCTATAATAAGAAGCTCAATGACTGCCGCGTCCACCTCAATGACAGCCGCGGAAGCGAGGAGAAGAAACTGGCCACCAGCATTTTTATCACCGAGGGTGACTCTGCCGGCGGCTCTATTGAAAAGGTGCGTGATGTGGAGACTCAGGCCGTGTTCAAGCTCCGCGGCAAGCCCCTCAATACTTACGGCGCCACCAAGAAGGAACTGTACACCAATGAGGAATTCTCCCTCCTCCAGGCCGCTCTCAATATTGAGGACGGCATAGACGGGCTCAGGTATAATAAAGTGATAATTGCCACTGATGCTGACGTGGACGGCATGCACATCCGCCTGCTCATGCTCACTTTCTTCCTCCAGTATTTCCCTGACCTGATCAAGAAGGGCCATGTATATGTGCTCCAGACCCCTCTGTTCCGCGTACGTAACAGCAAGACCACACGCCGCGGAAAGGGTAAGGGAAAGCCCGCGCCGGATGATACTGTGTACTGTTACACGGATTCCGAGCGCGTGGAGGCCATTCAGCGCTTTGGTGAGAACGCTGAAATCACCCGCTTCAAAGGCCTCGGTGAAATCTCCGCCGAGGAATTCCGCGCTTTTATCGGCCCGGACATGCGCGCTGACCTTGTCTCTCTCCGCAAGGATGACGGCGTGGAGGAAGTCCTGGAGTTCTATATGGGCAAGAACACCATGGAGCGCCAGAATTTTATCATCAATAACCTGGTAATTGAAGATGACTCGGAAATTGACAGAGAATGAGGTAGGCTCCCGGGTGCGCATAGCCATATTTGCGGGCAGTTTTGACCCCTTCACTGTGGGTCATGCTGACATTGTGGCCCGTGGCCTGGAGATTTTTGACCGTATAATTGTGGCCATCGGGGTTAACCCGGTAAAGAATACCCATCATCAGGCGCTGGAAACCGTCAGCAGCCTGTACGCTGACAATGACCGTGTCAAGGTCATGGCATACGAGGGCCTGACTGTGGAGCTTGTACGCCTCACCGGAGCCTGCGCACTGCTGCGCGGCATTCGCTCCGTAAAGGACATGGAGTATGAACGCAATCTGGCGGACATAAACATGCGTATCGGTGGAGTGGAGACGGTATTTCTTATGAGCCGTCCTGAGCTGGCAGCGGTTTCATCTTCTGTTGTACGGGAACTGCAGAGTTACGGTCAGGATGTGTCTCAATTCCTCCCGTCAAACAATAAATGAGCCCTGTTTAAAGATATTATTTGAGTAAAATCACTATATATGAATAAGATAATTCTCTCCCTTCTGATTTTGATGGCGGCTGTGAGTGCGGCTGCTCAGAATCCCATCAGCAACGCTGAAAAACTGCGGCGCGCCCAGCAGATTATCGAGGGCTTCTATGTGGAGGATGTGGACGGTGACACCCTGGTGACAGAGGCCATACGCGCCATGCTCAAGACCCTGGACCCTCATTCAGCTTATACCACAGCGGCTGAGACCCGTGAGTTCACAGAGCCCCTGGACGGCCATTTCAGCGGAATTGGAATCCAGTTCAATATGCTGGAGGATACCGTGTACGTTATCCAGCCCACCGCCGGTGGCCCCTCTGAGCGCGTGGGTATCATGCCCGGTGACCGTATTGTCAGCGTGAATGACACCGTTATTGCGGGTAAGAGTCTGTCTGACAAGAAAGTCAAGAGCAGCCTGCGCGGACCCAAGGGGTCCCTGGCCCGCCTGAAGGTGAAGCGCGGAGAGGATCTGATTGATTTTGATGTCATCAGGGATGATATCCCTGTTTACAGCGTGGATGAAACCTTTATGGCTGATCCTCAGACCGGTTACATCCGCGTAACCCGCTTTGCGGACGATACCGCCAATGAGGTTGCCCTGGCCATTGACAAACTCAAACGTCAGGGTATGAAGAACCTGATTATTGACTTGGGTGACAACACCGGCGGTTACCTCAGGGCTGCCTTTGACATGGCCGCCCAGTTCCTCCCCGCCGGAACGCGCGTGGTCAGCACTGCCGGACGCCATATGCCATCTCAGGTCTATGCCACTGAGGGTCAGGGGAATTTCCAGGACGGCCGCGTGGTGGTGATTACAAACCAGTATTCTGCCTCGGCTTCGGAGATTTTTGCCGGCGCCATGCAGGATAATGACCGCGCCCTCATTGTAGGACGCCGCACATTCGGCAAGGGGCTGGTGCAGAGACCTTTCACCTTCCCTGACGGCTCCATGATACGCCTCACCACCTCACGGTATTATACTCCCAGCGGACGCTGCATCCAGAAGCATTATGAGCCGGGACATTCTGAGGATTACCAGCGCGAGATTCTCCTGCGTTATTCTGCCGGTGAACTCTGGAGCGCTGACTCAATTGCCCGCCCGGACTCCCTGCGTTATCAGACCCTGCGCAACGGCCGCACTGTCTACGGCGGTGGCGGTATCATTCCTGACGTATTTGTGCCCGTTGATACTTCTTATTATTCAACATATTACCGCAACCTTGTGGCCAAGGGCATGCTGAACCGCACTGCCATATCATATGTTGATGCCAACCGCCGCAATCTCCTGCGCCAGTACAGGAACGCAGACGCCTTCCACAGAAACTTCACCGTTTCTGATAACCTGCTGCAGAGCCTGATTGACCGCGGCAACGCCGCTGAAATAAGTTACGACTCAGTGGGCTGGGAACGCTCAAAACCCATCATTGAAGCGGCTCTGAAAGGCCTTATCGCACGTGACCTTTATGAGGACGGCTCTTATTTCCGCTCTGTCAGTCACCTCAATAAGGATTTCAATGCGGCCCTGGACCTGATCAACAACCCGGCGCGGTACGAGGCCATCTTGCGCGGTGAACCGGATCCGGAACTGGAGTCCGAACCTGAATCATCGGAAAATAACCGTTAAAGAACCATTTTTAACTCCGGGGCTTACTGCTCCGGAGTTTCTTCTTCCTCGTAAGTCTGGTAAAGGAGGTCATTGTACGGGAAACGTGTCATGTGTATTTCCCGTGCCATGGTATAGAGCTTCTGTTTGAGCTCATCAATGTTTGTGCCCTTACGTGCGGAGATGAACACGCAGTTGTCTTTCATCTTGGCCATCCAGGTCTGCTTGAGTTCCTCCAGGGTGATATTGCATTTCTGACGCGGAGTGAGGTCATCATCATCCTTGGGCACGCACTTGAATGCGTCAATCTTGTTGAAGACCAAGAGCATGGGCTTGTCTGCCCCGTTGCATACCTCACGGAGCGTGCGGTCAACCACCTCAATCTGCTCTTCAAAATTGGGGTGAGAAATGTCCACCACATGCACCAGAATGTCCGCCTCACGCACCTCATCCAGTGTGCTCTTGAAGGAGTCTACAAGGTGTGTGGGAAGCTTGCGTATGAATCCAACGGTGTCTGTCAGCAGGAAGGGCAGATTGTCTATTACCACTTTACGCACTGTGGTGTCAAGGGTGGCAAACAGTTTGTTCTCGGCAAAGACATCGCTCTTACTCAGCAGATTCATCAGTGTGCTCTTGCCCACATTGGTATATCCCACCAGGGCTACGCGTGTGAGTTTTCCGCGGTTCTTCCGCTGTACGGCTTTCTGACGGTCTATGGCGCGGAGTTCTTCCTTGAGCAGGGAGATTTTATTCAGGATTATACGGCGGTCGGTTTCAATCTGTGTTTCACCGGGACCACGCATGCCGATACCGCCTCGCTGACGCTCCAGGTGAGTCCACATGCGGGTCAGGCGCGGAAGCAGGTACTGGTACTGAGCCAGTTCAACCTGGGTCTTGGCGCTCGCTGTCTGGGCGCGTTTGGCAAATATGTCCAGAATCAGGTTTGTCCTGTCAAGGATTTTCACACCCAATTCACGCTCAATGTTGAGAACCTGTTTGGTGGAGAGATCATCATCAAAAATGGCCATAGCAATATCGCCGTCATCCTCTATGAACTTGCGGATTTCCTCCAGTTTTCCCTTTCCCACAAATGTCCGCGGATTGGGATAATCAAGTTTCTGTGTGAATGTGGCCACAGCCTGCGCTCCGGCTGTATCGGCCAGAAATGCAAGCTCGCCCAGGTATTCCGCTGAGCGCTCCTCGTTCTGGGTTGGAGTGATGAGTCCTACCAGGATGGCGCGCTCTGGCTGTGCTGTCGGGGTGATTACTGTACTCTCTTTCATGGTTATGAATCAGGCATACATAGCTTCAATCTGCGCCGCGTAAACGGAATTGATCACCGGGCGACGGATTTTCAGCGTATTGGTGAGCTCACCGCCTTCAATGGTGAACTCCTTGGGTAATAATGTGAAACGTTTTATCTTTTCAAACCCGGCAAAGCCTTTCTGCAGGCGTTCTATGCGCTGGGCTATAAACTTTTTGATTTCAGAATTCTGCACCAGCTCATCCAGATTCTTGAACTGGATGTGCTTCTTGGCCGCATATTCCTTCAGGGCGTCAAAGGCCGGGATGATGATGGCCGTAACGTACTTGCGCTGGTCTCCTATCACTGCCACCTGCTCAATGTATCTGTCCTCTCCAAGGCGGCTTTCAATGGCCTGAGGCGCTATATATTTGCCGTTAGAGGTCTTGAACAGGTCCTTGATACGTTCTGTAAGCACCAGGGCGCCGGAGTTGTCCACAAGGCCCGCATCTCCGGTGCGGAACCAGCCGTCCTCTGTAAAGGCTTCAGCCGTGGCCTCGGGGCGATTATAGTACCCGGTGGATACGGTCGGTCCCTTGACAAGTATCTCGTTGTTTTCACCAATCTTCATCTGCACACCGGGCAGGGTGGTGCCCACGGTTCCTATCTCGAATCCTACATAAGGATAACAGGTTACTGTGGCGGTGGTTTCACTCAGTCCGTAGCCGATTATGATGTCAACGCCTATGCTGCGGAAGAATTCCACAATTGTGCCGGACAGGGGCGCGCCGGCGGCCGGGAAGAATGTACGGTCTCCGAGTCCCATGGCGCGCCGGATGGGGCGCAGTACCATGCGGTCATAGAAGCTGTAACGGGCTTCTAACAGGCGCGGGGCACGGATACCCAGGCGTCTGTATTCCAGGTTGTATTTGGCACCCACCTTGAGGGCGCGCTTGAACATCAGGGCCTTGACTCCCTTGAGTTTGGAGGTCTTGTCCATTATGGCCGTGTAAGCCTTTTCCCAGAAACGCGGAACACTGCACATGCAGGTGGGGTGCGTCAGCTTGATGGCCTGCGCAACTCGCTTGGGGTCACGGTTGACATAAACCATTATTCCGCTGCTGAGGCAGAAGTACGTCCACGCCTTTTCAAATATATGACTCAGAGGCAGGAAGCACAGTGACGTGTCCTCATCCGTCAGATGGTCAAGGCGCACGTGGTGCATGTCAATGGCGGCCGTAAAGGCGCTGTGAGGCAGAATGGCCCCCTTGGGTTCTCCGGTGGTCCCGGAGGTGTAAATCAGGGTGGCTATATCCTCAGGAAGCGCTGAGGCGGCGCGCAGTTCAACCTGTGCGGCGGCTTTCTCGCCTCCGGCTGCTCCAAGGGCCAGGAACTGGCTGTAGGTTATTGAGTCTTTATCGTTTCTGTCCAGGGTGACATCGCTGTCAAGAACCACAATCTTTTTCAGATCCGGGCAGTCCCCGCTGATGGAACGGGCTGCGCGGTACTGGCGCTGGTCTGCCACAAAGAGCACTCGCGCACCGGAGTCCTTCACTATAAAGCTGAGCTGCTCAGGGCTGCTGGTGGAATATATGGACACGGGAATGGCGCGGTTTCTGTAAGCTGCAAAGTCAATTATCACAGCTTCAGGGCAGTTGGGCGCAAAAATGGCCACCATCTGCTGAGGCTCTATTCCCAGAATCTGAAGGGCCGCTGCGGCATTGTTGACCTCGGAAGAGAGGCGTCCCCAGCTCAGGGTGCGGCCGCGCTTTACGGCGCTTTCTCCTTCCGGCAGGATACTCTCCAGTGCCGGACGGTCTGCTCCGTAAACAGACAATTGCTTTCCTATCAGATTTGTAAGTATATTTGACATAATATGAATTTTCCGGATTTTGTTTACAAAGGTACTCCGTATCCTTTTTAGTATAAACAAATGAGAACGGAAAGTGACTTAGCCTTAACAAAAACTTGCAAAGCAGCGCTTAATGATTAAAATTTATTAACGTTTATTTGCACTTGGGGCTTCCACACGCGCTGAATCAATGGAAAAGGCCACGCGGTAAGGCATCTTGTTGTCCTGGCGAGGCGTTTCATTGCGGTAATAATAGAAATCATGCTGCGGATCCCAGCTTCTGAAAGTGACCAGGCGGGTTTCTCCTGCCGGAATACGGTCAGGCAGACAGACACTGCGGTGGTGCAGCATCCGTCCGTCAGCGGTGGTGTATGTCAGGCTTATAAAGCATCCGCTGACAGTGCATGTGTCAGCGTTGGTCAGGAAAAGTGTCTCAACATTGGACCCCTGGGGCTTGCTGTATCCGGTGGCGGTAATCTTCAGGGAATCAGCACGGAGCATATAAGTTGCCGGCTCCGTTTCCTGCCGCGGACGCTGCAGCCCGGGGCGGGTGGTATCCTGGGCGTATGCCGAGGCGCACAGCAGAAGGAATGCTGTCAGCACCTCCCTCATAGACTGATAATCAGGCTTGAAGACGGCGGATTGATGCGCACTGCGCCGTCCAGGCTCCCGGGCCGGTCACTGTCTCGCAGTATGCTCCGGAAGAGGAAGGGAAGCATCCGCCGCAGGCTCATACGGCTCTCACGCCTGAAATGGGTAATGGTGAAACGCCCCTCCTCCGTCAGGGTTATGACTGCATCCAGGGTACGTTCCCCGCCGGTTTCTCCCGTCAGGTCCGTGGTGGGGATTATGAATTCCGCATCGTACTTATTCGGGTCCGCTGTGGCACTCAGATGGGCCGCCAGGGTGCCCGGTAGAATTGTATAATCCGGGCTGTCAAGAATATAGAGATTGTAAGCACCCTGAGGCGCTGCCGGTTCAATACTGATCAGGGCACTCCCGGGCTGCGTGAGCCAGATACCGCTGATGGCATCAGCTCCGTTGACGGTCAGGGCTGAGTCCGGATAGAATACCTGCGGCGTAAGGGCCGAAGCTCCCGTAACAGTACCCAGTAAGATTATCAGTATGAACCAAATCCTGTTCATATGCTGCTGAATTTATATGCAAATCCGATGGAAAGGATTTCCTTAACCTGCAGTTTATGCCATTTTCTGCCCTCGATGCGTGGGGTGGCTGTGTCATAACGCAGATGGGCATAAATCTGTGTGGTCAGGAAACGGTTGATTTCAAAGGCAAGGGTATTTTCCCAGTCAGCATATGCGTGCTGATAATTGGTAAAGCCGAATATCCTGCTGTTATATGTGATGTTATGACATATCTGCCAGAAGAATTTGAGTTCCGCGCTGGAACCGAACTTGTGCTTGACGTGATGGTACTGCGCAATGTCATATTGCGTCGGGTCTATGGCATTATTGGTGCATATGCGCATGTTATATGACAGCGGTGCCAGGGAGATGTTCAGTTTCACTGTGCCGGGGTCATTGGCATAGTTGTAAGTAAGACCGAGACCCAAGTTGAGTTCACCCGGTGACATGAACGCTGAGCGCAGCTGATTTGAATTTGAGTTATAACTCTTCAGCAGCTGGGTCTTGAACAGAAGATTCAGTGAATAATACCATTTTTTCCAGGCCTTTACACCGAATGTGGAGGTTATCTGGAACAGGTCGTCTGAGATATTGTAAGCGTGGATGGAGTCATCAGGAGCGTTGTTGATGCCCAACTTGTACTGTATGGTGGTCTCAAACAGATAGTTAGGATGATAAGCCTCATTCAGCTTGACATTATAAAAGATGTTGGCCAGTGCATTGATGGCATTGTTGCCGCCCTGGTACCAGTTGGGGGATACATATGCCTGGGAGAATTGAAGTGAGGCATTGAAAGTGGAAATCCAGTGACGCTTTTTGGGATCTGCCACCTCCAGTGTGGTCTGTGCCGGTAATTCTGTGGTAAGTTCCCTTATTTCAATGGTATGGTCCTGAGGATTCACCACGGCTGTATAACGCTTGGGAGCCTCCGGCAGAAGTGCCAAGTTATATGGAATTGACTGCGGATTCTGATAATAGAGATTACGCAGCAGAATTGCCTGGCGGCGCTGAAGGGCCTCCGCTTCTTCTGCCCACCGCAGCTGCGGCACACCGGAAAACTCAGGCTGCAGTCTGGAGGAGGAGTCTGCATACTCATAAGTATCAAACACTGCCGGCATAAAGAAAATGCGGGGCAGCGGTTTCATGCTCACCACTGTATCAGTGATGCGGGTGCGGGCTGCTTCAAGATATTCATCCACTGTGGGATAGTCACCCAAAAGACGCAGGGGTTCTGCCTCGGAAACGGTTTCAACTGCTGTTTCCGTTATCTCTGTCTGCACAGCTGCAGCGGCGCGGCCGGGGAACAGTGTGAGTGCGGTGACTATTGATGTGATTATGACTGGTAATTTCATGTTAGTGTATGATATTTATCCTGTTGGTTTAAAGAGGTTTGTCGGCACTGTACAGCACGCAGGTGCCGGGTGCCATGGCCTTGTACTGACAGTTTGTGAATCCCTGCCTGTGCATCAGTTCCTTCATCTGCTCCCGTGCGGGGCAGGCCGCGATACTGCGCGGAAGATAAGCGTAAGCCTTGCGGTCTCCGCTGGCAATCCACCCGGCCGTAGGAACAAGGGTGCGGGTGTAAAGCACATATCCGGCGTGCATAAGCGGATTGACAGGCTCCGCTAACTCAAGGACAAACAGCGTTCCGCCGGGACGCAGCAGCCTCAGCATCCGGGCCAGGCCGCCGGAGATATCTTCAAAGTTGCGGAGACCGTAAGCAATTGTCACCACATCCGCTGAATTATCCGGCAGAGGCATCTCCAGGGCGTCAGCGCAGATAAATCTGATATCGGCCCCGGCTTTGGCCGCTTTCTTGCGCGCCACAGTGAGCATACCCTCGGAGAGGTCCACCCCGGTGATTGCAGCTTCGGGAACCGCGCGGGCCAGTGCCAGAGCAACATCTCCCGTACCCGTGGCCAGGTCCACGATGCTGCGCGGATGCAGGTCCGTGACCCGGCGCACAAGGGCGCCCAGCCACCGCCGGTGCAGCCCAAGGCTCATGGCCGTATTCATCAGGTCATATGCAGGAGCTATGCTGTCAAACATCCGCTTCACCTGACCCGTCTTCTTTTCCTCCGGAGAGCCGTAAGGGTTTATGTGCTCTACTGCAGGCATCAACGCGCTATGTTGGCCAGAAAATCAAGCATTCCTTTTTCAATTGATGCAGCGGCATCAGTTTCATCAGCCGGCTGGAAACGTGTACCGGTCAGGTGCTCGTACAGCTCAATGTAACGCTCTGAGATTGACTGGCATACCTGCTCTGTCATGGGCGGGATGCGCTGTCCCGGCTGGCCCATGAAACCATTGTCCATCAGCCACTCGCGCACAAATTCCTTGGACAGCTGACGCTGGGCCTCACCCGCCTCAAAAAGAGTCTTGTATGTATCGGCGTAAAAATACCGTGAGGAATCCGGTGTGTGGATTTCATCAATCAGGATGATTTTGTCTGCTAACTTACCGAATTCGTACTTGGTATCCACCAGAATCAGACCTTTTTCCGCAGCCATCTGAGTGCCGCGTTCAAACAGGGCCAGGGCATAGTTCTTTACAGTTTCCCAGTCACTTGCGCTCATCAGCCCGGAGGAAATGATTTCTTCCTCGGAGATATTGAGGTCATGACCGGCATCAGCCTTGGTGGTGGGAGTCACAATAGGGTGGGGCAGGCGCTGGTTCTGCCGCAGGCCGTCAGGGAGGCTTATGCCGCAGATGGTGCGGACGCCGTTGGCATAATCTCGCCAGGCGCTCCCGGCAAGATAACCGCGCACAATCATCTCAACCTTGAAAGGCTCCGCACGATTACCCACTGTGGCCATCGGGGCAACCTCTGACAGCTTCCAGTTGGGTACTATATCTGCCGTGGCATCCAGAAAGTAATTTGCAATCTGGTTGAGTACCTGACCTTTATAAGGAATCCCCTTGGGAAGTACCACGTCAAAGGCTGAGATTCGGTCTGTGGCAACCATCAGCACTATATCGCCGCTGATGGAGTAAACATCGCGCACCTTACCGTGATAGACTGAAGTTTGTCCTGGGAATTTGAAGTTAGTCTGAGTTAGTGTCATTGCCGCTTATTTTGTTTTTTGTATTTTCTTGATCAAATTTTTCGTAAGCTTCCACAATCCTCTGCACCAGGTGGTGACGTACAATATCCTTCTTGCCGAATTCCACCTTGCCCACGCCCTCCACATTATCCAGCACGCGGAGTGCCTGAACCAGGCCGCTCTGTGTGCTGCGCGGAAGGTCTATCTGAGTGACGTCGCCCGTGATTATCATCTTGGCGTTCATGCCCAGACGGGTCAGGAACATCTTGATCTGGTGGGTAGTGGTGTTCTGAGCCTCATCCAGAACAATGATGGCGTCATTGAGGGTGCGTCCGCGCATAAAAGCCAGGGGCGCAATCTGGATAACCTTGCTCTCCATGTACTCCTTCAGCTTGGCCGCGGGAATCATGTCCTCCAGCGCGTCATAGAGCGGCTGCAGGTATGGATCAATCTTATCCTTCATGTCACCGGGCAGGAAACCGAGCTTCTCACCCGCCTCGACTGCCGGGCGGGAAAGTATGATTTTACGCGCCTGACGGTTCTTGAGCGCCCTCACTGCCAGGGCGATGGCTATATAAGTCTTACCCGTACCGGCCGGGCCCAGCGCAAACGTCAGGTCATTGGCCGCAAAGGCCTCGACAAGCTTCTGCTGATTGGGAGTACGGGCTGTGATAGGTTTCCCGTTGATGCCGTAAATTATTGCACCGTCAGCCGGACGTTCCTGCGGCTCCTTGCCCTTGATGATATCTATTATAACATCCTCCGTCAGGGCGTTAAAATGCTCCGCATGCGTGCTCAGCTGCTGGATTTTCTGCTCAAAATCAGCAGTTTCCTTATCCTCGCCTAAAACACGGATCACGCCGCCGCGCGCACTGATGCGCAGCTTCGGATACAGATTCTTTATCAGCTGCATATTGGAGTTATTAACTCCGTAAAATGTTACAGGATCAACCTTGTCAAGTATAACGATTCTTTCAATCATATTCCGTACACACCGGAACTTCCCGGTTCGGCTGCAAAGTTAATAAAAATAAACGGAATTTCAGATTCGATATACCTTATAAAATATACTTCTCAGATAAATGCCCGCTCTTGACGTTTTTTTATTGAAATTTAAAGGTTCAGATTTTACGTGTTAGACAAAAAAAGAGTAACTTTGCGGTACGTGTGCGGTGCACGCGCTCATTTTTAACCTTAAAACTGAAATACAATGGATTTTCTGACACAGGACAAGCTGGTGATTGTAGGAGCCGCCGGCATGATTGGTTCCAACATGGCTCAGACTGCCATGATGATGCGTCTTACTCCTAATATCTGCCTCTATGATCCTTACGGTCCCGCTCTGGAAGGTGTGGCTGAAGAGCTGTATCAGTGTGCTTTTGAGGGCTTCAACCTCACTTTCACCACAGATGTGGCCGAGGCTCTCACCGGTGCTGGATATATTGTAAACTCCGGCGGCGCCGCCCGTAAAGCCGGTATGACCCGTGAGGACCTCCTCAAGGGAAACGCCAAGATTGCTGAGGACTTCGGTAAGGATGTCAAGAAATATTGTCCCGATGTAAAACATATTGTGGTTATCTTCAACCCGGCTGATATCACCGGCCTGATCACCCTGCTGTACAGCGGCCTCAAGCCCAGCCAGGTTTCCACTTTGGCCGCTCTGGACTCCACACGCCTCCAGGACCAGCTGGTTAAATACTTCAAGCTCCCCGCCGCTGAAATTGTAAACTGCCGCACTTACGGCGGACACGGCGAGCAGATGGCCGTATTTGCTTCCACCACCACCGTGGGCGGACGTCCCCTCACTGAAATCATCGGAACCGAGGAACTCCCTGACGCTGAATGGGCTGCCATGAAGGAACGTGTCATCCAGGGCGGTAAGCACATCATTGAGCTCCGCGGACGCTCCTCTTTCCAGAGCCCCGCATACCTCTCAATTGAAATGATTGCTGCCACAATGGGCGGAAAGACCTTCCGTTGGCCCGTTGGAACATATGTTGACAATGACAAGTTCCAGCACGTGATGATGGCCATGGAGACCACCGTGGACGCCTCAGGCGTACATGTTAAACCCGTCAAAGGCACTCCCGCTGAGGAAGCTGACCTGGAGAAGAGTTACAAACACCTCTGCGCGCTCCGCGATGAAGTGATTGAGATGGGTGTCCTGCCCCCCGTTCAGGACTGGAACAAGCTCAACCCCAACATTAAATAATTGTCCCCAATAATCATAGGGTTATGAGGTCCCCGCACAGGGCCTTGTAACCCTATGCTTCTACACTGAAAAATGCGTATTGATATCATATCCGTGCTGCCGGAGATGCTGGAGTCTCCCCTCAACAATTCTATTGTAAAACGTGCCCGTGAAAAGGGGCTGGTGGAAATATGTATCCATAACCTTAGGGATTATACCACCAACCGGTACCGCAAGGTGGATGATTATCCCTTTGGCGGTGACGCCGGCATGGTCATACAGATTGAGCCGGTGGACAGATGCATCAGCGCCCTGAAAGAGCAGCGGGATTATGATGAAGTGATCTTTACCGCACCTGACGGTGAACTCCTCACCCAGCCAATGGCAAACTCCCTCTCCCTGGTGCAGAACATCATCATTCTGTGCGGACATTACAAGGGCGTGGATTACCGCATCCGTGAGCACCTCATTACAAAAGAAATCTCAATAGGGGATTACGTCCTCACCGGAGGCGAGATTCCCGCGGCAATCATCACGGACTCCATTGTCCGCCTCCTCCCCGGAGCAATTGGAGATGAGCAGAGCGCCCTGTCTGACTCTTTCCAGGATAACCTGCTGGAGCCGCCCGTGTACACCCGCCCCGCCGTTTACAAGGGGTGGAGTGTCCCGGAGATTCTCCTTTCAGGTCATCAGGCCAAAATTGAACAGTGGCGCCATGAACAGGCACTGGAGCGCACGCGCCGTTTACGTCCGGATTTACTCTCTGATTAGTTCCTCAAGTGTGAATTTTTAAGAATTCAAGTGTTAAATCACATCCTTAAATCTTAAAGAATTAAAAAAAGCGCTCGATTTATTATAAAATTTGGTGGATTTATAGTAAGTTTGTAGCGTATATGCAAAAAAGCATTAAGAGCCGCCCTTATATTTGCGTGTAAGGGCGGACATACACAATGGAAAATAGTAAAAATAACCATGAAATAAACCAATTAATTATGAAAAAACAGCTATTTGTACTGTTCTTTTCGTTGATGGCTCTTATAGGTCAGGCGCGTACGGTGACAGGTACAGTCACTGGGGCTTCTGACGGAGAACCTATCACCGGAGCGTCAGTAGTGGTCAAGGGTGTGCCCGGCGGTGCGGTCACGGATCTTGACGGTCATTATTCAATCAATGTGCCTGACGGCAAAGACATCCTCCAGTTCTCCTTTGTGGGAATGCGTACTCTTGAAGAACGCATCGGTTCCCGCTCTGTGGTGGATGTGCTGATGCATGAAAACTCTGAAGTACTCTCTGAAGTGGTGGTTACCGCCATGGGTCAGAGCCAGGAAAAGAGCCGACTCAACTTCTCTGTACAGGAGCTCCGCGCTGATGACGTGGCTGCCGGTCAGAGTGCAAACTTTGTAAACTCCCTGCAGGGTAAGGTGGCAGGCCTCCAGGTTTCTACTGCCGGTGGTTCTCCCAACTCTGCCAGCCAGATTATCATCCGTGCCATTTCTTCCGTTAACCCCAGCCAGAGTAACGAACCTCTGTTTGTGGTGGACGGCATGCCCATCCGTGGTGGTGGTTCAGCTATGGCTGACCTTAACCCCGCTGACATCGAGAGCATGAGCGTCCTCAAAGGCGCTGCTGCTTCCGCTCTGTACGGTCAGGAAGGTGCCAACGGCGTTATCCTTATTACAACCAAAGGCGGTAAGGACGGTAAGGTAACCGTTACTGTTAACGGCGGCTGGGAATTCTCAAACGTTCTCCGCAACGTTAAACTGCAGGATGAATACCTGGCAGGTTCTGCCGGTTTCTATACCACAAACGCCACTGGCGGCTGGGGCCCCCGTCGTCAGGAAGGTGATGAAATCTATGACAACCTCCACAACTTCCTCGGAACTGGCTTCATGCAGAAGTATGACATCAGCCTCAGCGGTGGTAATGACAAATTCTCCACTTACGCTTCTGCCAGCTTCATGGATAACCAGGGTGTAGTTCCCCAGGACTTCAAGAAAAAACTTACTGTATTTGTAAAAGGTGAATTCAATCCCTCTGAGCAGGTCAAGATCATGCTCAGCACAAACTTTGTTAACAATAACTCACGCGGTTTCGGTAACTCAATGAGCACCATTTACGGCTGGGCTATCAACAAAGACATGTCTGACTACGCTCTCCCCAACGGTCTCCCCAACTGGGCCTGCCGTTACGATGCCTGGGACGAACTCACAAACGCTCAGCGTCTCAACGCCACCCTCTCTCCTTATTATGGACGTTACATGGATGAAAGCTCAACTCAGAGCAACCGTGTGATTGTTAACGGTAGCATCCGTTACGAGCCCATCAAGAACCTCTCTTTCACCGGCAAGGTGAACTATGACGTGGGTAACTCATATTATGAAAGCTCAACACGTCCCCGTTACGTCAAGACTGACCTTATCCTTGATGAGGAAGGTAACTTTGAAAGCTCACTCCAGGAAGCATATGACAGCCGCATGGGTACATATGTATTCACTCCCAGCCGCAGTGAACGTGTAACCGGTCAGCTCCTCGGTAACTATTACTGGGAAATCAACGAGGACTTCAACCTCAACTTCTTTGTTGGTGCTGAATACTCAATGACCAAAGGCCTCAGCGGTAACTTCGGTGGTAAGCACTTCATCCTTGACGGTGATTACTATTCTTTCAATAACCTTGACAAACAGTACTTCGGCGTTGGTACCGGTGATTACCAGCTCACCCTCAACCACAGCAAACGTAACAAGTACGGTTACTTCGGTGAAATCCGTTTTGACTATAACAAGATCATCCAGGTTTCTGCCACCGGACGTCTTGACGGTTCTTCAACACTCAAGCAGGTTAAGAGCCATTACTGGTACCCCTCTGTAACCGGCGGTGTCATCTTCACAGAACTCTTCGGAATCCGTTCCCAGGTATTTAATTACGGTAAGATCCGCGGTAACTGGGCAAAGGTTGGTAAGGACGCTCCCGCTTGCGTATTCTCTGACAACTACAAGCAGTGGACAAACTTCCCTGACGGAGGTTTCGGCGTTAACCCCACCCTTTCAAAGGCAATCTTCCTTGAACCCGAAATGACTGGTTCTTGGGAAGTTGGTGCTGACCTCCGTTTCTTCAATAACCGCACTCGTCTTGATGTGGCTTATTATAACACCACCGTGGACAACCAGATCGTGACTGTGCGCGTATCTCCCTCTTCCGGTACAATTCTCCAGACTCGTAACGAGGGTACCATTGAGAACAGCGGTATTGAAGCTACTTTCAACCAGGACATTATCACAACACGTGACTTCTCATGGACTGCCACTCTGAACGTTTCTCATAACCGCGGCCGCCTCAAGAGCCTTCCTGAGGACGTGAGTGAAATCACAAACGGCCAGTACGGTGACATCTTCCCCTCCGCTTACCTCGGACAGGCAACCACTTCTCTGTCTGGTATCGATTACAAGCGTACTCCCACCGGTGAAGTTATCATTGACCAGAGCGGTATACCCATCATCTCTTCAAAGAAAGATACATTTATCGGTAACCGTGAACCTGACTGCCTGATCGGTCTCGGTTCAACTCTTACTTACCGTGATTTCTCACTGAACTTCCTCTTTGACGGTCGTATCGGTGGTGACGTGGCAAACATCACTGGCCGTGGCCTGATGTCTAACGGTATGGATGCTCGTCTGGCTCAGTACCGTAACCACAAGGTGATCTTCAAAGGTGTGGTTGAAAATCCTGACGGAACTTACAGCCCCAACACCACTCCCGTTATCCTTGACCAGAGCACCATCAATAACTACGTATACGCAGTATCTTCAAACTTCATTGAGGATGGCTCTTACATCCGCCTGAGCTACGTTACTCTGGCTTATGACTTCGGACGCCTCATGCGTAAACTCGGTCCTTCAAACCCCGTAAAGGGAATGAAGCTCTCTTTCACAGGTCGTAACCTCTTCCTGGCAACCCGCTATAGCGGTGCCGACCCCCAGGTTATGCCTGCCGCCACCGGCGGTACCGGCGCTATGGGTATTGACAATTACAGCGTGCCCTCCATGCGTTCTTTCAACATCAACCTTAACGTAACATTCTAAAAACCTACCGACACATGTCGATCAACAAGATAAAACTTCTGGCACTCTCTGCCATCCTGGCAGCAGCCGGCACGTCCTGTGACGATACTCTGGTGGACAACGTTAACCCGGACGCCGCACACGCCAATACCGCTGAGCTTGGTCTGCCTGTTGTGGTCTTCTATGCCTCTCAGATTAACTATGACCACGCCGAGTACAACGTGTACCTCTCCCAGTGCCTCACCACAATGAGTAAGGCCACCAAGGGCTCTTACCCCTATAAAGAAGGATGGGAATTCCTCAGCACTAACCGTCATCCCCAGTGGCGCCGCCACTTCTATGATATCGGTGTGAACGCCAACGAGCTCATCCGTAACAGCCAGGCAATCGGTTCTCCCAACTATGAACTCATTGCCCGCGCCATCAAGCTCATGAGTACACAGCTCACAACTGACGCGTGGGGTGACATGCCCCGCTCCGAAGCTTACCTGAGCAACTCTCCCCATTATGACACTCAGGCCAGCATCTATGAATGGATGCTCCAGGAAGCTGATGAACTCATTCCCCTCTTTGATGATCCCGCTTACGGTCAGAACCCCGGTAACCACGCCATCACTCAGCGTCAGGACCGCGTTTACTCCGGTGACATGACAAAGTGGAAAGGTCTGGTTCAGGCCATCAAGGCCCGTATCCTGCTCCGCAACATCCCCAATGTTGACCGCAGCCCCGCCACTCTGGCCAAGATTGATGCCGCCGCTCAGGCTGCAATTGATACATGGCGTTCAGGTGACCTCATGTACGGCTCTTGGTTCGGTAATGAACCCCGTTACTATTATGTAGAAGAAAACGCCGTTGGTGAAAGCGCATGCCCCTGGAGCGCTGCTCAGCCCGTGATTAACTCTTGGGAAAGCCGTGCAAACCTCCTCACCACCGCAGTACCCTCCAAGTTCTTCATCCAGGACTGCATGGGTGTGATCTTCCCCGGAAACGAAGACAAGCAGGGTTACTGGGACCGTGAAAACGGTTACGGTGCTGACCCCCGTCTGATGCTCCTCCTCAAGCCCGCTGATGGTCCCACATCTGCCTCAAAAGCTTCTAAGAAAGTGATGATCCGTTACCTCGAGAACAACATCGGTGCCGGCTCCACTTTCAAACAGGCTAACTACCCCGACCTCTACTGCGGAGCTTACGCTGCATCCACCGGTGCTTATAACCCCATCTTCACCATGGAAGAGCTTTACTTCATCAAGGCTGAGGCTCAGTACTGGATGGGTAACAAGACCGTGGCTTGTGACCTGGCCAAGGAAGCAACTCGCTGGAACGTGCAGCGTCACCTTGACCGTTACCTCGCCGACAACGAAGGCCAGTATCCCGGTTCAGGTAACCTCCCCGGCGGTGCTTCTGCTGAAGAACGCTTTGACCGCCAGATGTCTGCTTTCTTTGACAATGAAGCTGTCAAGAAATGTAAGCCCGCAAGTGAAATCGGTAACTGCCATTACTTCTTTGACCCCTCAAACTTCTCTCTCTCTGACCTGATGATTCAGAAGTATATCTCAATGTATATGCTCCCTGAACAGTGGACAGACATGCGCCGATATCATTACAGCAACAGCCGTAATAACTACGGTATCGGTGACGCTCAGGAAATTGTTTATCCCACCCTCCGCCGTCCTTATAACCTCTACGCTGCTTACTGGATTGACGGTATGAGCGTGGCTGAGCAGGAAAACACATGGGTTCAGCGTCTGAACTATGACCCTGAAACTGAGGAAAAATATAACCTTGGTGAACTTGAACGCCTCGGTGCCTCTAAGAACCCCATGTGGCTCCGCAAACCCATGATCTGGGCTGAAGAGTACGGTGTACGTCATTCTCTCACTGAAGATTGAACCCTCTTTCCTTAATCATTAACAATGCACAATATGAAATTCAACATCAATACCGCCATAGCCGCCGCGGCTCTCGCCCTCGCCATGTCCGGTTGCGCAAATCATGACCTTATCCCTGATATTGCAGTGGTGGGTCAGGCTGTGCCCACCGTTTACTGGGAAGTTGGCTCTACTGTCTGCAAGGCCGGCGAATCCTTTACTTTCCAGGGTAAATATACAAATGTCCCCGGACGTACTCCCCTCCGCAGCGAGGTGTGGTACCAGATCGTTCGTGATGACGTTGCCTCTGTCAGCACCAAACTCGGTGGCGCTTCTCTGAACTACACCCAGAGCGTCAGCGCAACTGACACCATGCGCTCTTTCCAGTGCGCTGCTGTCTTCCCCCACGATGCTTCTTACTGGGACGGTCACCAGAACATTTTCTCAGGTACAGTGCCTGTTTCACGCACTCTCACTCCGGTGAGCTGGGTGGACCCCGCTGCATTTGATGAAGCTCGCTTCAACACTTACTTCCCTGAAGGATTCGTGGATGAATATCTTGAAAAGGTGTATGATTACCTCACAGGTAAGACTGCCGATACATATTATGGTGCACTCCGCACTGTATATGTAAACTACGCTTTCACCAACGAGCAGTTCGCTGCTGTGGGTCTTCCCCAGCTTGACCTCTCCGGTGATGACGGTGGCGCAGGCAAGAAATCTGACGCATGGTATGCTTACAGCACTGATAAACCCACTGAACAGGTTGGTGTTTACTTCATCACTGTTGGTGCCGATGGTGAAGCTGTTTACAACGAGCGCCCCCTTGATTACACTCCCGCTGAAGGTGAGGTTATATATCCCGTATATGACGCTGCTGAATGGGTATTCTGCCGTTATGATGACAACTCCGGTTCTGTAATTTCAACCGTACGTCCCGAATGGCTGCCCAAGTTCCGCACTCTCCTGGAAGATATTCCCTTCTATGCTTGGATTCAGGATACTGCAAACGGTGTTTACAAAATTGACTTCTCACGCCGTTACAGCCTCGTGGCTCAGTTCCGCTCTTATGACAAGGACACTGACCGTCTTTCTGACCCCAATGCTCCTGAATATGAAGGCATAACTTCAAAGACTGATAACAAGACAATCTCCATCAACTAAAAATACAACCGAAACATGAAATTTCTCAAAACCATAGCCGGCGTATTCAGTGCAGGCATCCTCCTTTCAGGCTGCGTGGACAAGGTGGTGGACGAAGAGTTCTTCCCCAATCCCGATGTTGACTTCACTTACAACGTGGACGGCGACCAGTACGTTATGGACTTCTATGTCGTTAGTACCATCAAGTTCAACAATACATCCAGCGCAAGCGGTAACTTCGTTTGGGATTTCGGTGACGGTACAACCAGCACCGAGGTCAGCCCCACTCACAAGTATGAGGCTGCCGGTAATTACCGTGTAACCCTTACTCATGACACCAAGGGCAGCCGCACATACCCCCTGATGATTTATGACATCGTGCCCGTGCTCTCCGTGGAAAGCACCAGCACTGACCTCATTGAGTTCAATAACACTCTGGTTACCTTTAACCTGGAGCTTCCTAACCCTGAAAACCTCCCCGTGCGTTACGAGTGGACTTTCCCTGAAGGCACCACTTACGAGGACGGTACTGAAGTTACCACCTTCACCGGTTACTCTGATGCGGAAGGTAACATTGAATATCCCGCTGCTGTAAAGTTCCGCAATATCGGTTCTCAGCGTGTGGACATCCGCACTTTCTTTGACACTGAAGGCGCAAACCGCCGCCTTGAGGACGCTTACCTCAATGTACAGGTTGGCCTTTCTGAACCCGCTCCCACTCTGTATTATGCTCAGCGCGGCGGTAACATCAAGGCTGTCAAGCTCCTCTCTGATATCCCCGCCGGTTCAAAGGTTCTTCCCTTTGACATGGGTGTAAACGCAGGTGCCACTGTATTCAACCTCGTTTATGCTGACGTGCCCGTTGTTGATGAAAACGATGAAACCGTTAACCAGGGATGGGTTTACATCCTGGACGCCGGTAAACAGTATTATTACATCAACGATGAAAACGGTACCCTCGGTGACGGCCAGATCACTGCAATGCGCACTGACGGTACAAACGTTAACACCGTTATCACCAACGTCGGTGGTGCTGCCTTCCTTGATCCCTTCATCGGTTATGCTTACAATGGTAAACTCTATTACACTGACCGTAACACCGGTACAAGTTCTGTAAACCTCACTGACCGTGGTGCTGTCCAGGGTAAGAAGAGCAGTACTGAACGTGATTCCTATGACTGGCAGAACAACCTCATTTCTTACTACGGACGTGGTATCTCTTACGGTGCCATCTCCTGCGGTCTGGAACGTGACAAAGCCGGTTACTGGTGGTGGGGCAAGAAGTATAACGGTGAAGGTATTTACCGCTTCCGTGACAACCAGATTTATCAGACTCAGAAAGATGCTGAGGCCGCTGGTCTGCCCGGTCCCGTTCTGCTTGCCGGCCTGAAGATGTCTACATTCACCATTGATGAGGCTCGCCAGAAACTCTATGTATGGCGTCGCACTCCCAATCCCGGTCTGCTCGTTTACAATCTTCCCGCCATCAGCGAGAACCTCCCCATGGATGCTACTCCTTTAGCATTCTTCCCCATGGAAGCTGATCCCGTAAACACCACCGCTGATGAAGGTCTGTACACCACTCAGCTCGCTGTGGACAAGGCAACCGGCCGCGTTTACTTCTGCTTCCGTCCCCTGGCTACAGATGAGAGCGGTATGCCCGCTGGTCTGGTTTACTATGACCCCGCTGACAACAAGCTCCATCCTTACGGTGACTTCTCTGAGCTCGGTACTGGTATTGTTATCAATCCCAATCCCACTCAGCTCTTCTGATAAGGATTTAGAAAACCAAATCATAAACGGAGGGCGGACCGTGGCGTCCGCCCTCCATTTTCAATTTTAACCATGAAATTCAGAAATCTACTCATTGCACTGTCTCTCACATGTATAGGTGCCACGGCCCAGGAATATACCGGCCAGGACATCATACGCGAGCACCGAGCCATCTGGATGAGCCCCATGCTGGGAAGCACTTGGCCCGGACGCGCCATCACTGAGGCAAACGCTGCCTCAACCATCAAGTCTCTTGAGACCAAGATGAAGACCCTCAAACGCCAGGGTATCAATGTTATCTATTACCATACCCGCGCTTTCTGTGATGCCACTTATGCATCTTCTTATGAGCCATATGCATCGTCTGTGGCCGGAAGCCGCGGCGGAACCCCGTACTTTGACCCCTTTGCCAAGGTGGTGGAGATCGGTCATGCTTACGGCATTGAAGTTTATGCCTGGGTGAACCCGTACCGTTATTCAAACGGCGGCCGTTACGGCGGCAGCGAGCTCAATTATGAGAACTCACACCCGGACTGGCTCCTCTCATCTTCTGACCAGATCATCCTCAACCCCGCTCTGCCTGAAGTGCGTGAGCGTGTGGCCGCAATTTGCTCAGAGCTTGCCACCAATTATGATATTGACGGCCTCGTTTTTGATGATTATTTTTATCATTCATCCATAGGATTTACCGCGGACGCTGCACAGTACAACGCATATAAAGCAGCCGGTGGCACCATGACACAGGATTACTGGCGCCGCGCCAACGTGGACGCAATGGTGGAGGCCTGCCGTGACGCCGTCAAGGCTGCCCGCCCTTACGCTGTATTTGCCATCGGCCCCGCCGGTAAGATTTCCCCCGCTAACATTGCAGATTACGGCCTCACTCCCGGCCCCTGCGGTGACCTCAACTGGAGCGGCCTGTATGCTGACCCCATCGGATGGCTCTCAAAAGGTTACCTGGACTTCCTCTCACCTCAGGTGTACTGGATCAGTGACTTTGACCGCCTCACTGACTGGTACTCTGTTGTGGTTCCCCACTTCAAACGTCACCTCTATACCTCTGTTGACTGCTCCCGCCTCGGAACAGGTAAGGCCGCTGAGTACCTCCGCCAGATTGAGTACATGCGCTCTCACCTGCAGAACAACAAGAGCGGCGTGGTCTTCTTTGATTACGGCGCTTACGTCAACTATTATGAAAAGTATGACGGCAAGTCAACCACATGGGGTAACATCCTGTCACAGACCGTATTCCCCAACATTGCACTCACTCCCGTGCGTGAATGGGACACCACCTGGGCTCCCGTTCAGGTTACAAACGTTCGCCGCGAGGGTAACAACCTTGTCTGGGACGCTCCGGAAGGTATTGAAAACCAGCGTTACTGCGTGTATTGCATTGAGGACGGCACTGCTCCCGCTCAGTTCTCCCATGCCCGCAATACCCTCAACGGCGTTACATATTATACCACTTATGACATCAGCGAGAACCCCGACGCTCTCTGGGGTGTGGCAGTGTATAACCGCCGCGGTGCCGAGTACGGAGTAGTATTTGAGAATACTCCCGCCGCAGCCGCAGTCACCGCCACAAACCTCCGTGTCAGTGAAGGCCCCGCCGGTCTCTTTGACTTCATGTGGGACGGCCCCGTCACCAAGTATGTGCTTGAATTGGCCTCTGACGCTCAGTTCAATAACGTGCTTGACCGCGCAGAAACTTACACCAACTCCTGCCCCTCCAGTGATTTACCCGTCATGGAAGAAGGTTCGGAATATTTCTGGCGCGTGTACTGCCTGGCTCCCAACGCTCCCGCCACAGTCTCAGCTTCCGCTCAGGTAAGCAGCCAGACATTTAACATCACTGCTCCCGTTGCAGGCCAGACCGGTCTCTCTGACCAGCCCGTAATAACCTGGAATGCAGGTGGTCAGGGCTGTGAATACACACTGGAAATTTCTGAAAGCTCATCTTTCAATAATCCCAAGTTCACAGACGTAACCTCTGAGCCCCGGTACACCGTACCCGCCCGCACCCTCGTTACAGGCCGCAAGTACTGGGCACGCGTCACTGCCCGCCGCGGTAACGCTGTCTGCACCACTCCCGTGGTTACATTCTCCACAGTTGACCGCTCTGATTATCAGGCTCCTGAACTTGTCAATCCCGCCGCTGACGGCCAGACCATGTACGCTGACCAGGTGGTGACTGTACAGGATTGGGACGGTATGGCAAATGTCAGCGTGGAAATTTCTTCCACCACTGACTTCCCCGTCCGCTCTATATATAAGGTGACATTGGCTGATTTCGCCACTCAGACACGTCCTCTCAGTGAAATCAAGATCTCAACCAAGTACCTCGCTGACGGTCAGACATATTATATCCGCACCCGCGGTGCATATGCCCTCACCACATCAAGCGGCCTTGTCAACACTGCTTACGGCCCCGTCCGTTCATTCGTTTACTCCTCTGAGCAGAGCGGTATCAATGACGTGGAACTTGACACGGAAGTTTATGTGGACGCTGACGCAGTCCTCCACTGCGGCGGTGAATTTACCGTTTACAATATTGCCGGCATAAGCGTCCTGACCGCTTCCGGAAACACTTCACTGGCACAACTCCCCGCCGGTGTATATATTATCCGCACTCTGAGCGGAAATATTAAGTGGGTAAAGTAAACCACATGTAATCAATCGGTGTTATAAAAGCATGAAACACCTTTTATACACCATGCTCATACTCCTGGCCGTGACGGCTGCCTCCTGCGGCAGCCGCACGGCCAGTCCGTATGATGCCGCTGAGTGTCAGCGTCTTTGTGTGATGGCGGAACGCGGTGACAGTATCAGCCAACAGGATTATGCCGCCATGATTGACCAGAGCTCTCACATTCTCCGGTATATTGCAGAGCGTAATGAAGAGGTGTGCCGCCTCCCGGAGGACAGCCGATGCCAGGCGGAACGCGCCCTCCATGCTGACCCTGAGTACATGGAACGTTTCGGGTACATGTTCACCCTGGGCTCCACCTTATATAAAGCCAATGCAAACGGTTCCCTTGACCGCGCAAACCGTGAGGCTTATCAGGAACTGGACCGTTATAACCAGCGCCTTGCTGACAGTTTCTGACTGCTCCCGCTCTACCGGACCCCTCATTTCAGATAATTTAAGGGAAAGTACCTTTTTACGTGGAAAATTTGCCAATTTTCCATTATTTTTGGCAAAAATGTGTCAACGGAATGATTTAATTGTAAAAAAAGTTGCACATATGGTTTTTATGATGTACTTTTGCCGTGTTTAAAACCAAAAAGGTACTTTAGATTATGAATTTTACAGGGAAATTGGCTCTTATCGGGTCGATTATTGCCTCTTCTTTTGTGGCGTCAGCAGTTCCGGCCAAACCGGGGCTGATGACCATGACTAATGCCGACGGCTCCACCGTGGAGGTGCGTCTGATCGGTGATGAAAGGCATCATCAATATTTTACTGCTGACGGTTATCTTCTCACTGAAGATAACGGCAATTTCTGTTATGCTTCTGTGGATGCTTACGGCACTGTCCTCAGCAGCGGTCTTGTGGCTCGCGCTTCAGGAGTCCGCTCTGAACAGGACCGGGCTTTCCTTGCCAATATAGATAAAGAAGCAACTCTCCAGGCTCTCAATGCTGCTCTGGAAGCACGCGCTGAGAGCGCTCCTATGCGTAACCCCGGCCTCTTTCCTGAAAGCCGATTCCCCGGTAAAGGAAAGCAGAAAGGCCTTGTGGTTCTGGTGGAATACACTGACGTCAAATTTCAGGTTTCAAATCCGTACGATTATTTTTACCGCATGCTCAATGAAGACAACTTCAGTGATTACGGCGGCACAGGCAGCGCTCACCAGTTCTTCTATGAAAACTCAATGGGCCAGTTTGACTGTGACTTTGACGTGTACGGACCCATCACTCTGTCTCATAACCAGGCTTATTACGGCGGCAACGGCTGGTCTGGTGATGACCAGAACCCCGAGCAGATGGCATATGAAGCTTGCCAGCAGCTTGACGCAACTGTTGACTTCACTGAATATGACCGCGATAACGACGGTTATATAGATAATGTATTCGTATTTTATGCCGGCCGCGGCGAAGCCTCCGGCGGCAGCGCAAATACCGTTTGGCCCCACAGCTGGACCGTTTCTGCCGGTATGGGTTACTCTCCCGTATTTGACGGCGTGAAACTGGACAGATACGCCTGCTCTAATGAATGGGAAGGCTCTCGCCCTGACGGCGTCGGCACTTTCGTGCATGAGTTCTCTCATGTAATGGGTCTCCCTGACCTGTATGCCACATCTTATACCAGCTCCTTCACCCCCGGTTCCTGGAGCGCAATGGATTACGGCCCTTATAATAACGGCGGTTGCACTCCTCCCAATTACGGCGCCTTTGAGCGTTACGCTCTTGAGTGGGCGGAACCCGTGGTGGTGAACAGCCCCATGAATGCCGTTCTCCCCGTTATAACCACCAATGTTTGCGGCATCATCCCCAGCTCTGACCCCAACGAGTACTTCCTCCTGGAAAACCGTCAGAAAGAAGGTTGGGACGCATATGTCCCCGGACACGGCATGCTCATCTGGCACGTCCAGTATAACACCTCCGTCTGGGCCAGCAATAAAGTTAACAACACCCCCTCTCACCAGTATGTTGATATTGAGGAAGCTGACGGTACTCAGTCTGAGTACTCACGTGACGGTGACGCATTCCCCGGCACCTCTCACGTAACCTCTTTCACCGGTACCACAAACCCCGCCATGAAGACATGGGGTGGTGTAGCGCTCAATTATCCCATCACTGACATTGCTGAAAGCAACGGCCTGATCACATTCAAGGTTCTGGGCGGCGCCCCGGAAATGGAAGCCCCGGAAATTGAAATCACAGAAAGCACCGCTGAAAGCTTTACCATCAACTGGACTCCCACTGAATCTGACCTCTATGTCACCATTTATTCTGTGCCGGAAGGTGCGCGCACCGCAGCTCCTGCTCAGAGCGTGGTTCTGGAAGGTTATTCAAACCGCAATGTCGGCCGCTCCGGCAGCCATGTGGTGGAAGGCCTTGAGCCCATGACTTCTTATTATGTTGAAGCATCTCTGGTAAACGGACTCCAGCAGTCCTCAACCTCAGAACCCGTTGAGGCATACACCGGACGTCCCACCCTGGACCGCATCCAGCTCATGGCCCTCACAGCTGAAGACATCACTGACAATAGCTTCCTGGCACGCTGGGAAATGATTGAAGAGGCTGATGATTACCTCGTATATGTAAGTGAGCTCGTTTACGGCGCTCCTTACACCGCTGACTGTGATTTTGCTGACGGCGCAACCCTCCCTGAAGGCTGGAGCACAAACTCACCCGCCACATACGCCAACACCGCTTACAGCGGCGCTGCAGTTCCCGCTCTCCGCCTCGGCAAGGCCGGCGATTACGTCCAGACCCCCGAGTTTGATGAAAATGTTCGCGCGGTTTCATTCTGGCAGCGCGGTCAGAGCACCTCTGAAACAGACCGTATAGCCATCAGCGGCCTCGTTGACGGCCAGTGGATCAACCTCGGTGAAGTTCCCGTCGTTACTGAAAAGGGCGGTCAGAACACTCGCTTTGAGGTTGAAACTGAAGGCGTAAAGGCCATTCGCCTCAACTTTGTCCGCACCGGCACCAAAGGCTCCCTCGCCATTGATGACGTTGTGGTTGAATACGGAATGACTTACGGTGAAGAACCCATTGAAGAACTCCAGGGTGTAAGCGCAGGTAACACTGATAGCTATCTGGTTACAAACCTCAAGCCGGAAACTCCTTACTTATATTATGTCACCGGCACAGACGGCTCTCTGGTTTCTCGCCCCTCAAACAAGGTAACTCTTGAAACCAAGCAGACCACAGCAATCGGCTCCGTTGAGAGCAGTACACTCAGCGTCAGCGCTGTCGGCCGCACTGTCCTCGTTGAAGGCGTTCAGCCCGGTGCTCTCGTAACCGCCGCTGATATTGCCGGACGCGTAATCTTCTCCGGTCATGCTTCCGCTGCTGGTACATTCTCCGGAACAGTTGGCACCGCCGGTATTTACCTGGTGCAGGCTGACGGCAAGGTAATCAAACTTGCAGTTCATTGATTTCCAATTCCCTCAAACAGGCAGCTGCGGGTATCCGCAGTTGCCTGAATCCAGATTTTTATAATTTAATTAACCAATCGGGTACAAGGCTGTAAAAAGGTTTCGATGGCCGAGTAAATTTCCCAATAACAAAGGAAACCAATCAGTATCATTATGAAAAAAATTCTATTCTGGATTTTTTCTGCAGTTCTGGCAGTAGCCGGCACCATGCCCGCTTCCGCTCAGAAGGCACAGCGTGATGGTGGCCTCGAGAGCACTGTTGCTCTGAAGGCGGCTCCCGCACAGGCCAATGATGCACGCGCTCTCCGCATGCCGCAGGCGCGCACAACAGGCATCAACTCACTGCTCCGCACTCCTGCCACTCATGCTGTTGCTCGCAGCAACTCAAACGGCAGCGTGCACTTCCGTTCAGCCGGTCAGGATGTGACCGTTAACGGTGCTCTTCTTTACTCTATGCAGGAAGGCGCCAAGAAGAGCCTCGTTTCTTTCAAGGCCAACGCCACTGACCTGCAGACTGTCTTCAACATGACTTTCAACACACTGTACACCGGTGTGATGGTTGATGACGTGTATTATTTTTCTGATTACCAGAACCTCTTCGGAATAATCCAATACTTCACCATTCAGGGTTATGACATCAATACCGGTGAAAAAGTATTTAACTCTTCATCTGACATTGCCAACCTTTTCTATGGTCTGTGTGTGGATCCCACTTCCGGTGAAGTTTATGGTATCGGTTACAACACTGCCGGTAACGGTTATGAACTTTCAAAGGTTTCTTTCTCTGGTGAAGGTACCGTAACCCGTCAGATTATTGCTGATGTTTCTTCTGTTAGCCCCGCCGGTTTCAATGGAATGGCCATCACTTCTGACGGTCAGCTCTACGTTATGACAACGGAACTTTCCGGTGAAGACGTAACAGGTGGTAAGCTCCTCAAGATGGACAAGACCTCTGGTGCTGTTACTGAAATGTCTGAACTTCCCGGTGCTCCCGTTTACATCGCCGGTGCTTGCGCTGACCCCAACACTAACAAGCTTTATTTCAACCTCAACAACGATGAAGAGGCTGCAATGTATGAAGTTAACACCACTTCCGGTGCCTTCACAAAACTCGGTGACTTCCCCTTCGCTGAAGAAATCGCCGGTCTGTACATTGCCAAGCTGGCTGAAGCTGGTACTCCCAACCCCGTTACCAACCTCGCCGCTAACTTTGAAGGTGGCAGCCTCTCCGGTAACATCACTTTCACTGCTCCCGCCACTACTACTGACGGTGCTTCCACAGGTTCTCTCACATATAAGGTTCTCTGCAACGGTGACCAAGTTGCAACCGGTACTTGCGCTTTCGGTGCAAACGTTACAGCTCCTGTAACTGTTGCTGAACCCGGATCTTACGTATTCTCTGTTGTTGTTTACAACGGTGAGCTCTTCTCAAAGACTGTTAAGGTTACCGTATTCGTTGGTAACGGCATGCCCGCCGCTCCCGCAAACGTGCAGGCTGTTTTTGAAAACGGTACTATCACCGTTACCTGGGATGCCGTTACATCTTCTGCTGACGGTGGTTACCTCAACCCCGCTGAAGTTACTTACGCCGTTTACTCTTCTAAGAACGATAACGTTTCTGTTCTGACAAACAGCACTACTGCTACATCTATCACAGAAAACGTTGGTAACCCCACTTCACTCACAACATACCGTTATGTTGTTATGGCATCTTTCGCTGACATGAGAGGTGCAGGTGGTGAATCAAATACCATCGTTCTGGGTCAGCTCGAACCCCCGTACACCAATGACTTCAATTCTGCTGACCGTCTGGATGAAATGACCATCATTGACGCCAACGGTGACGGCAAGAAATGGATGTACAATGACGGCGCTGCTCGCGTTGCTTACAACTCTTCTCTGGCAATGGATGACTGGATGATGACTCCTCCCCTGAAACTCGTTGCAGGTAAGGCTTACATCTTCTCTTTCAAGGCTAAAAATCACAGCGCTTCTTACACTGAAAGAATTGAGGTTAAGATGGGTAATGAAGCTACTGTTGAAGCAATGACAAAGACCCTCCTTGAACCCACTGAACTCACCGGTACCGCTTACCACGAATTTGAAAAAGTTATCGTTCCTGAAACCACTGGTAACTATGTTATCGGTTTCCACGGTATCTCTGACAAGGACAAATTCTACCTCTATGTTGACGACATTGAAGTTTCTGCCGGTATCTCTGCAGCTGCTCCCAACGTTCCCACTGACCTCGTTGTTACTCCCGCCGCCGGTGGCGCTCTGAACGCTACTGTATCATTCAAGGCTCCCGCCGTTGACTTTGCAGGCAATGCCCTCACTTCTAACCTCACTGAAATCATCGTTAAGCGCGGTGACCTCATTGTTAAGACTTTCAACAATGTTGCTCCCGGTGCTGAATGCTCTTTCGTTGACAACATGAACGAAGGCGGCGACGTTACATACTCCGTACAGGCTATCAACGCTGACGGTGAAGGCCTCGTTGCCACTGCCACCGCTTTCATCGGTATCAACCTCCCCGGCACTGTTCAGAACGTTGTAATGACTGAAGAAGGCAACACAGGTACAGTTACTGTTACCTGGGATCCCGTTACCACTGACGTTAATGGCTTACCCCTTGCCGCTTCTGATGTAACATATGCTGTTTATCTGTATAGCAGCAACAGCCGTACCCTCATCCAGGAAGGTCTCACCACAACAAGCCTCACATTCCAGGCAGCTGCTGAAGGTGAGCAGGATCTCGTTCAGTATGCCGTTTGGGCTTACACTGAAGCCGGTGAAGGTGAAGGTAACCTCTCTAACATGGACTTCGTTGGTACTCCTTACGCTGACTTTGTTGAAAGTGTTGAGAATGGTCAGATCAACCATGACATCATGATTTACCGCTATGCCGGTAGCCCCCAGTGGTCTCTCTGCAATGACGCTACTATCGGCGGTGTTACAGCTGCTGACGGTGACAACGGTTACTTCGCAATGAAGGGCTCCAATGAGAACGATAAGGCTGCTCTTGACTTCGGTAAGATCACAACTGTTGGCCTCACCAACCCCGCTGTTACTCTTTACACTTACAACATCATTGGTTCAGAAGGCGATGCCGACGTTAACCTCGTTGACGTTATGATCCGTGAAGTTGGTACTGATGAATATGTTACCATTTCAAGCAAGACCGTTGCAGAAATCTGTGAAGGTATGGAAGATGGCTGGGGCAAGTACACTGTTTCTCTCGCCGCTTATGAAGGCAAGGTTATCCAGCTCCGCATTGCTTGCACAGTCAAGATCTTCCAGTATACAATGATTGACAACATCCGCGTTCAGAGCATGGTGGCTGAAGACCTCGCTGCCAAGGCTATCGACGCTCCCGCTCGCGTGCTCGCCGGTGATTCTTACACCGTAAACGTTACCGTTGCTAACGAAGGCTTCAATGCAGCTGCAGCTTACTCCGTTGACCTCTATGCTGACGGTGAAAAGGTTGCAACTGAAAACGGTGAAAACCTCGCTTCAGGTCAGTCTGCAGTTGTTGCATTCAACCTTGAAATGCCCGTCCTGGCTGAAGAGCCCATCACTTACAGCGCTACTGTTGTTTACGCTGCTGACCTCAACAATGATAATAACAGCGTTGGTGACTTCGTAGTTACTCCTCGCCTCTCAACACTGCCCAAGGTTGATGACCTCGCCGGTGAATATGTTGCTGAAGGCGTTAAGCTCACTTGGACTGAGCCCAACCTTGAAGGTGGCGTTGCTGAATCCAAGACTGAAGACTTTGAAAGCGCTGAAGCAGGATTCTCTTCTGAGTCTACTGTTGAAGGCTGGACATTTATTGACGGTGACAAGTCTCCCGTTGGTGGCTTCCAGGGTTCTGATATCCCCGGTATGACACCCGGTACTTCTACTGGTTCATTCTTCGTATTCAGCACCAGCTACTTCCCCGGCAATCCCACATTTGAAGCTCACTCAGGCACTCAGTACATTGCCGCCATCTTCCGCTATGACGGTGGTACTAACGACGACTGGGCTATTTCTCCCGCTCTCAGCGGTAACGCTCAGACCATCTCATTCTGGGTTAAGTCTTACAGCACTGATTATCCTGAAAAGATTTCCGTTCTGTACAGCACCACATCTGATGATGTTACAGCATTCACCAACGAAACCACTTGCAAGAACTACGTTCCCGGTGGTGACTGGACTGAAGTTGCTGTTGAACTCCCCGCTGGCGCAACATACTTTGCAATCCGCAGCTTCGCAACTGACTCATTCATGCTCATGCTTGATGACGTTACATATGAAGCCGGCAGCTCTACAGCCAACCTGAGCATCCTCGGTTACGATGTATATCGCAACGGTGAAAAGATCACAGCTGAACCCACCGGTGAAGTTGAGTACATTGACACCAACGCTCCTGAAGGTGAAAATGCTTACCGTGTTGTAGCCGTTTATGACCGCGGTCTCTCTGCCGGTTCTAACACTGTTACCGTACAGGTGAGCGGTATCACTGACACTGTTGCAGGTGTTGCCGTAGTTGCAGGTGCCGGTCAGATCACAGTAACCGGTGCTGAAGGCAAGGCCATCGTTATCAACGACGTTGCCGGCCGCACAATCTACTCCGCTGAAGGAACTGCCAACACAACAGTTGCTGTTGCTCCCGGTGTATATGTAGTTAAGGCTGACACAACAGTTGTTAAGGTTGTAGTACGCTAATACATTCTCCTATATCTCCATCAAGCGCTCCGGCCCCGCCGGAGCGCTTTTTTTACCCCCCGGTAGGGACGTGCCTCCGGCACGTCTCCCCGTAACCCACTGACCTCCACCATTCCCCATCCCGGAGGCTGCCACCAGGTTATCCCTTTCCACGGAACCGTAGCTGACGAGAGCCAGCCCCCGAGTAGGGACGTGCCTCCGGCACGTCTCACCGTAACCCACTGACCACCACCATTCTCCATCCCGGCGGCTGCCATCAGGTTATCCCTTTCCACTGAATCGCAGCTGACGTGTGCCAGCCCCCGAGTAGGGACGTGCCTCCGGCACGTCTCCCCGTAACCCACTGACCTCCACCATTCCCCATCCCGGAGGGATGACACATTGTTATCCCGGTACACGGGAGCGCAGCGGACGTGTGCCGGGGCACATCCCCACAAAAAAAGAAAAGTGTGCCGGAGGTACACCACAACCCTCGCGTACCTGACCCTCAGACCCTCCCCCTCTTTTCTTCGGAACCTACTTTTCTCCGCTGTTAAAATAACTTAATAATAATTAAATTTAGTGTAAACCACTTCGCCATTCTCACTATTATGAGGAAGTTTGGGGAATTTTCACTATATTTGCACCAATATCTTCCAGTGAGAGGAGGGGGCCACGGCTTCCTCCTCTCCAGTTATAACACATCTTACTCTGAAAGTTATCGTAACATAATGATAGACAAGGCAAAACTTATAAGCACCATTGACCGCGCTCTTGCCGGCACTGACATTTTCCTGGTCAGCTGCACCGTCAGCGCGGATAACGTCATAAATATTGAACTGGACTCAGACACCAGCATGGATATTGATCACTGTGTGGCCGTCACCCGTGCCATTGAGGCCGATTTTGACAGAGACGCTGAGGATTATGAGCTGGAAGTCGGTTCTGCTGGGATTACCAGTCCCCTGAAGCTGTACCGCCAGTTCAAAAAGAACATAGGCACCGAAGTGGAGATACTCACCAAGGATGGCTGCAAACTCCGCGGAACCCTCAGCGCAGCGGAAGACACTGACCCCGTCCGCTTCACCGTAACCACCACCGTAAAGGCCCGTCCGGACGGCGCAAAGCGCCCCGTCCTCCAGCAGGTGGAAGAAGCATTCTCCGCAGAGGATTGCAAATATGTGCGCCCTGAAATCAAATTTTAATCTGAAATAATATATAAACACA
>CAZNBD010000003.1:41756-65188 GCA_964571405.1 uncultured Bacteroides sp.
TGCAAATATGTGCGCCCTGAAATCAAATTTTAATCTGAAATAATATATAAACACACCACATAAATACCGCAATGGCAAAAAAAGAGGAAACTCCCAACATGGTCCAGCAGTTTGCTGAGTTCAAGGAACTCAAAAACATAGACAAGACCACTATGATAAGCGTGCTGGAGGAATCTTTCCGTAATGTGCTGGCAAAAATGTTCGGCACAGATGAGAACCTGGACGTTATTCTGAACCCTGACAAAGGCGATGTTCAGATTTTCCAGAACCTGGAAGTGGTTCCTGACGGAGAAGTAGAGAACCCCAACCGTCAGATTTCTCTGAGCGACGCTCGCGCTGATAATGACCCTGAGGCCGAAATTGGAGAAGAACACTCTCGCGAGATTATCTTTGAAAAATTCGGACGCCGTGCCATCCTCACACTCCGCCAGACCCTGCAGAGCCGTATCCTGGACCTCCAGAAAGAGGCCGTGTACGCCAAGTTCAAGGAAATGGAAGGCGAACTCGTAACCGGTGAGGTGTACCAGACATGGAACCGTGAGACACTCCTCCTTGACGATGAAAAGAACGAGCTCCTCCTGCCCCGCAACGAAAGCATACCCGGAGACTTCTTCCGTAAAGGCGAGACCGTACGCGCCGTCATTGCCAATGTGGATAACAAGAACAATAATCCCAAAATTACGGTTTCACGTGTCAACGACGCCTTCCTCCGCCGTCTTTTTGAGCTTGAGGTTCCTGAAATACATGACGGCCTGATAAATATCCGAGCCGTGGCACGCATCCCCGGTGAAAGAGCCAAGATTGCTGTGGAGAGTTATGATGACCGCATTGACCCCGTGGGCGCATGCGTCGGCGTCAAAGGCTCCCGTATTCACGGTATTGTGCGTGAACTCCGCAATGAGAACATTGACGTTATCAATTACACCTCAAATCCCGCTCTGTTCATCACCCGCGCTCTCTCACCCGCCAAAATCTCCACAATCCGCCTGGATGAGGAGAACAAGAAGGCTGAAGTTTTCCTCCGTCCTGAGGAAGTGAGCCTCGCCATCGGTAAAAACGGACATAACATCAAGCTCGCAACCAAGCTCACAGGGTATGACATTGATGTTTACCGTGACACTGAAATGATCTATGAGGATGATATCTTCCTGGATGATTTCCGTGATGAAATTGAGGCTTGGGTTATTGACGCCCTTAAGAATTGCGGCTGCGTCACTGCTCAGAGCGTCCTCCACACCCCACGTGAGGAACTGATTGAAAAATCTGACCTGGAAGAAAGTACCATTGATGAGGTACTGGAAATCCTCCGCAAGGAGTATGAGGATGAGGAAGCACCGGCCGCAGAATAATAATAAAAGACCATACACAATATATGCCGAAAGTTAAAATCAGCAAAGTTGCAAAAGACCTCAACGTATCGCTCCCAACGGTCATTGAGTTTCTGGGCAAACAGAATATTACCATAGACCCCAGCCCCAATACCCGCGTGGATGAGGATGTGGTCAGTATGCTCATGGCTGCATTCAAGAGCGATGTGGACCAGAAGAAACGTTCCTCTGACCTGAGCACTGAGCGCAAGGAAAACCGGACCCGTACCGCTGAGAAACCGGTGGAGAAAGCTCCGGAACCTGCCGCAGCTGAGCCCGCTCACGTATCCGGACCGCGTATCCTGGGTCGCCTGGAACTGGACAAGGACGGTAAGCCGATTGTAAAGGTTCCCGTAAAGGAAACTCCCAAGCCGGAACCCGTAAAACAGGAAGCTCCCAAGGCTGAAGCACCCAAGGTGGAAGCCCCCGTAAAGGAAACCCCAAAACCTGAACCCGTAAAAGTTCAGGCACCTGCTCCTGCGCCGGCTCCAGCACCTGCACCCGCTCCGGCGCCCGCACCCGCGCCTGCGCCCGTTAAACCGGAGCCCAAGGCTGCTCCCGCTCCCGCCGCTCCCGTGGTGGAGAAACCCAAGGCCGAGCAGCCTGTAAAACCCGAACCCGCCCCGAGCAAAGACCCGGAAATCTTCACGCTTGAACGCAAGACCCCCGGGCCGTCTCTCAACATCGTAGGTAAGATTGACCTTGACGCCATAAACGGCAGCTCCCGCCCCAAAAAGAAAGGCAAGGACAACGGCCGTAACGGTCAGCGCCCCGGCGCACCCGGTGCTGATGGTGACCGCAAGAAACGCCGCCGTATTGCCGGCAAGGAAAAGGTTGACATTGAAAAAGTAGGCCGCCAGGCCGCCGGTGATGATAACCGCGGAGGAAACGGCGGTGGTAACAGTAACCGTAACAATCAGAACGCCAACAATAACCGCAGCGGAAATAACAATAACCGCGGCGGAGGTCAGGGCGGACGTGACCGCCAGCAGTCTAAAGGCGGTAAGAACCGTCCCGCTCCCGCTCCTGTGGTGGAAGTAAGTGAGGAAGACGTTCAGCGTCAGGTTAAAGAGACTCTGGCTCGCCTCACCGCCAAGGACAAGAAGCTCAAGAGCGGTGCCAAGTGGCGTAAGGAAAAACGTGAGGCCAACGCTTCACGTGAACGCGAGGCTATGCGTGAGGCCGACGCTGAAAGCCGTGTACTCAAAATCACTGAGTTTGTCAGCGCAAATGAGCTGGCCATCATGATGGAAGTACCCGTGAACAACGTTATCGCCACATGTATGAACCTGGGCGTGATGGTTTCAATCAACCAGCGCCTGGATGCCGAGACCATCAACATCGTTGCTGAGGAATTCGGTTTCACCACTGAATATGTATCTGCCGAGGTGGCCGAGGCCATCGCCCAGGAAGAGGACAATGAGGAAGATCTCGTTGCACGTCCCCCGGTGGTTACCGTCATGGGCCATGTGGACCACGGTAAGACCTCTCTGCTTGACTATATCCGTAATGCCAACGTTATTGCCGGTGAGGCCGGTGGTATCACACAGCACATCGGTTCTTACAGCGTAAAACTCCCTGACGGGCGTAACATAACTTTCCTTGACACTCCCGGTCACGAGGCTTTCACCGCTATGCGTGCTCGCGGTGCCAAGGTCACTGACATCTGTATCATCATCGTGGCAGCGGATGATTCCGTTATGCCCCAGACTGTGGAGGCAATAAACCATGCCGCAGCTGCAGGTGTACCCATTGTATTTGCAATCAACAAGATTGATAAGCCCCACGCAAATCCTGAAAAAATCAAGGAAGAACTCGCAGCCATGAATTATCTGGTGGAGGAATGGGGCGGCAAGTACGAGAGCCAGGACATATCCGCCAAGAAGGGTATCGGCGTTGATGAGCTGATGGAGAAAGTCCTCCTTGAGGCTGAAATGCTGGAACTCAAGGCAAATCCTAACCGCCGTGCCGTGGGCACAATCATTGAAAGTACACTGGACAAGGGACGCGGTTATGTGGCCAATGTTCTGGTACAGAACGGTACTCTCCACATCGGTGACGTGGTCCTGGCTGGCAATTACTTCGGTAAGGTTAAGGCCATGTTCAACGAACGTAACCAGCGCATAACCAGTGCCGGTCCCGCCACTCCCGCCCTGGTGCTCGGCCTCAACGGCGCTCCCACCGCCGGTGACATCTTCAATGTCCTTGAAACTGAGCAGGAAGCACGTGAAATTGCCAACAAGCGTGAGCAGCTGGCTCGTGAACAGGGACTCCGAACCACCAAGATTCTGACTCTTGATGATATTGCCCGCCGCAAGGCAATCGGTAACTTCAAGGAACTCAACATCATTGTCAAAGGTGACGTTGACGGCTCAATCGAGGCACTGGCTGACTCTCTCATCAAACTCTCCACTGAGGAAGTTCAGGTCAACGTGCTCCATAAGGCCGTTGGTGAAATCTCAGAGAGTGATGTCACTCTGGCCGCTGCTTCTGATGCCATCATCATCGGATTCCAGGTTCGTCCCAGTGTGGCCGCTCGCCGTGCCGCTGAGCGTGACGGCGTTGAAATCCGCCTTTACTCTGTCATCTATCAGGCAATTGAGGAAGTCAAGGACGCAATGGCCGGTATGCTCGCTCCGGAAATCAAGGAAGAAGTTATCGGTTCTGCTGAAATCCTTGAGACCTTCCATGTTTCCAAGGTCGGAACCATTGCCGGTGCCATTGTCCGTGAAGGCAAGCTCAAACGCGGTTGCAAGGTGCGCCTCATCCGTGAGGGTATCGTGCGTTATACCGGTGAACTGGGCTCCCTCAAGCGCTTCAAGGATGATGTCAAGGAAGTTGTGGCCGGGTATGAATGCGGTCTCAGCATTGCCGGTTACAATGACCTCAAGATCGGGGACATCATTGAAGGATTTGAGGAAACGGAAGTTGCCCGTACCATATGATATGAAAGTAAATGACATTTTTCTCTCCTTGGGCTCCAACAGCGGAGACCGTTACCGCATAATTGGTTCTGCCACGGCTGAGCTGGACACTTTGTTCAGCGGCCGTGGCGCCACAGTGCGCGTCAGCTCTCCAATTGAATCTGAACCTATGGGATTTGTGAGCCCCAACAAGTTTGTGAACGTTGGCCTCAGGGCCACTTTTGAACCTCCCGTACAGATGTCTGTGGAAGACCTCCACTCTCTCCTGTATGATATACAAGCCATTGAGAACAGGCTTGGAAAGCTTCCGCACCGTAATCCTGACGGTTCTTATCATGACCGTGAGATTGACATTGACATTGTGGCTGTGGACGCGCTTGTGCTTGACACTCCTGAACTCACCATCCCGCATCCCCGCATGCACTCAAGGCCCTTCGTGCTCAAGACCATGGATTCCCTGATGCCGGACTGGGTTCACCCGGTGTTAAATCTCAAACCCGCTGAATTGCTGGAAAAAATTAGTTAATAAACCATATTTTGTATATGAAATACTCTCTCTGTAAGATATGTGCGGCTGCTCTTGCCCTGATGACTTTCAGCCTGGCCGCCGCAATGGATCTGGTATGTTCCCCGGGGCAGCTCAGCGCTCTGGTGGATAATCCCGGCTCCGTAACATCCCTGCGCCTGACCGGTACGGCAAATGCCGCTGACCTGTTCTTCATTGACTCTGACATGAAGAACCTTACATCCCTTGACCTGTCAGGCCTCACCATTGCCGCTTATGACGGTGAACCCCTCAAACAGAAAAAGAATTATGCCGCCGCCACCATTCCCACAGGCACTTTTGCCGGAAGCGGCATTACTTCTCTGGTGCTCCCTGAAAGTCCCGTAACCCTGGGAGACATGTGTTTTTCAGGCACCAAGCTCAGAACCGTAACCGTGGGCTCTTATGTAAGCCTGGGAACCGGTGTATTTGCATCTTGCCCGGATCTGGAAACAGTCACACTCAACACCGCCACAACCGGCACCTATACTTTCCGTGACTGCCCCGCCCTCAAGAGCGTGACAATGACGGCCGCCACACAGGTTGGAGCCTACGCCTTTGCAGGCTGCTCTGCCCTGGATAACATTGACGCCCCCCTCATCCACACCATCGGTGACGCTGCTTTCAACGGCTGCACAGCCCTGAAAGCTTTTGAGTTTGACGGTGGGCTCCGTTCAATAGGTAATTACGCATTCACATACAGCGGTCTGGAAAACCTCCAGCTTGTTGACTGTGAAAACCTGACATCCATCGGTGAATGGGCATTTGCTCACTGTCCGTCTCTGAGTATTGTGGAACTCCCCGAGTCCCTCACCTCCCTGGGTGAAGGCGCATTCTTTGACTGCACGGCTCTGGCCACAATCAGCGCTCCCGGTGGTGTGAACGCCCTCCCGGCTTATGCCCTCAAGGGTGCTCCACTCACTGACAGCCCTGACCTCCTTCAGGAAGGCATTACCTCCATCGGAAACCATGCCCTCAGCGGAACAGGTGCGGAAAAGGTAACATTCCCCTCAACTCTCTCTTATTTGGGAGACAATGCCATGGAGAACATGACAAACCTTCAGACCCTCAACGGTGAGGCCCTCCAGAGCGTTCCGGAACTGGGTCAGAATGTATGGCAGGGCATCACCCAGAATGATGTGGAACTTGCCGTGGCTCCTGAACTCGTTGAGGACTTCCAGGCCGCTGACCAGTGGAAAGATTTCGCCATCAAGAACCTCAGCACTCTCATCACACCTGAGGAAGTGACAGACGTCAATATCCGCGCACGCTTCAGCGGTACCATGCTGGAACTGGCCGTCTCAGGCTCATCCCTGGACCAGGTACAGATATACACTCCCGCAGGCCTGCTCCTCGGATCATATGATATTAAATCAGAGGCCACAAGCATTGACACAGCCTCGTTCTCTTCTAACCTGATGCTGGTCCGCTGCTTCCTTGAAAACGGACAGGTGGCTATCCTCAAACTGGCTCGCTGACTGAATGGGTAAAAATAAGTTGCGTAAGTTTGCGGAGATGGAGCAGCTCCGGATGGTGTTCCAGTATCCCTTTGCACGGCTGCAGCAGGAACCATTCCCCCTGCGCGGCAAATGGAACTCTTTCTTCGGAAATTCAAATCCCATAGTCCTGGAACTCGGTTGCGGTAAAGGTGAATACACCACTGAGTTGGCCGCAATGTACCCTGACACCAATTTTATCGGAATTGACATCAAGGGCGCAAGAATGTGGACCGGTGCCACTCAGGCTCGAGACAGAGGTCTCAGAAATGTGGCCTTTCTCCGCACATCCATTGAGCTGCTGGAAAGCTTCTTTGCCCCCGGTGAGGTACAGTCAATCTGGATAACCTTCCCGGACCCCCAGATGAAGAAAACCCGTAAACGCCTCGTCTCAACAGGTTTCTTGCAGCTGTACCGCAAGATAATGGCTCCTGACGGAATCATCAACCTCAAGACAGACAGCCCGTTCCTGTACGCTTACACCTCCATGCTTGTGGACCACAACAGCCTCCCGGTGCTCTCCCGCACCGATGACCTCCACGGCTCAGGCCGCAGCGCCCTCCCGGAAAACCTCCGCAGCATTTATACCCATTATGAAAAGCAGTGGATGGACCGCGGCCTGTCCATAAAGTATATTGCATTCAAGCCCGGCACAGAACCCCTTCAGGAACCGCCCGGGGCTGAGGACATCCCCCAGGATACTTACCGCAGCTATTCCCGCGGATATATCCAGATGCCTCAATTACTCACTGAAAATTAGACTGAACATGACAGAATCTCCCATATACCCGGCCCTCATTATTGATGCCCTCAGCACAGTCCGTTACCCCGGCTCTGGAAAGAGCCTGGTGGAGCTCGGAATGGTAGCTGATGATATTCGCATTGACGGCTCAAAGGTCAGCTTCTCAATTATTTTTGACAAGCCCACGGATCCCTTCCGCGCTTCCGTCATAAAATCAGCGGAGGCTGCTGTCCGCATGGCCGCCCCCGGTGCGGAAGTAACTGTCAACACTCAGACCCGCCAGGCACCCCCGCCTCCCAAACCGCCCGTACTCCCCGGCGTCAGGAACATCGTGGCCGTCAGCAGCGGTAAAGGCGGTGTGGGTAAAAGCACCGTGGCGGCAAACCTCGCTGTGGCTCTCGCTGCAGAGGGGTACAAGGTAGGACTGCTGGACGCCGATATATACGGCCCCTCCGTCCCCAAGATGTTCGGCCTGGAGGACGTGGAGCTTTACATGCATGAAGTGGACGGGCGTAACCTCATAATCCCCGCTGAAAAATTCGGAGTAAAGATTCTCAGCATCGGATTTGTAATTGACCCCGCAAGTGCAGCCGTCTGGCGAGGTGCCATGGCCTCCAATGCCCTCCGTCAGCTCATTGAGCAGGCAGACTGGGGTGAACTGGATTACTTCCTCATTGACCTCCCCCCGGGAACCAGTGACATCCATCTCACTCTGGTACAGACCCTTGGAATAACTGGAGCTCTCGTGGTGACCACCCCCCAGCAGGTGGCGCTCTCTGACGCACGTAAGGGCATAGCCATGTTCCGTGACGCCAAAATCAACGTCCCGGTCCTCGGGCTGGTGGACAATATGGCATGGTTCACCCCTGAAAAACATCCGGATGAAAAATATTTCCTGTTTGGAAACGACCAGGCCGTAGACCGCATGGCCGCAGAGTTTGACGTCCCCGTTCTTGCCCGGATCCCCCTCGTGGCAGCAGTGGGTGAGCACTCTGATTCCGGACGCCCCATCGTTACGGAGAACACCGCAAGCGCCGCTGCCTTCATCCACCTTGCACATGAGGTAATTGACGCCGTGGACCGCCGCAACTCAACCCTCCCGCCCACTGAAAAAGTTCACGTGAACGGATGAATAAGATTCTGATACTCAACGGCCCTAACCTCGGCGCTCTCGGCCGCCGGGAACCGGACGTGTACGGCACTTCCACCCTGCCGGAAATTATCAGGAATGTAGAGAAAGCATTTCCGGCCATTGAATTTGTCCACTTCCAGAGCAATCATGAAGGCGCACTCATTGACACCCTCCTTGATGCTCAGTCACAGGGATGTCAGGGAGTGGTTTTCAATGCCGGAGCATACACCCATACCTCACTGGCTCTGGCGGACGCAGTCCGTGCATGCGGCCTGCCCGTGGTGGAGGTACACCTCTCCAATGTCTATGCCCGTGAGGCTGTCCGCCATACATCCATGATTGCCCCCGCATGCGCAGGTGTGGTCACCGGTTTTGGCCCGTACTCATATATCCTTGCAGTTCAAGCACTTTCTTATGGAGAATGATTTGAAAAAAAAGACCCTCCTGGTGGTCGGCGCCGGCGGTTTCATCGGCGGCTTCATCTGCAGCCGCGGCCTGGAACTCGGGTTGGACGTGTACGCAGGCGTACGCGCCTCAACTTCACGCCGTTACCTGAAAGATGAACGCCTCAAACTCCTGAACCTGGATTATGATGATTATGACAAACTCCTGGACCAGCTCCGCCACAACGCACCCAATGGCCGCTGGGATTACATAATCTATAACCTGGGAGCCACCAAGTGCGCAAATTTCCGTGACTTCAACCGCATCAATTATGAGTACCTCCGTGATTTCACTGAGGCACTCCATGAGGCCGACGCCGTCCCTGAGCGCTTCCTCTTCATGAGCTCCCTGAGTGCTCTCGGGCCGCAGGATGAAAAAAATTATACTCCTCTGGACGGAAACACCGTGCCAAATCCCAATACCCGTTACGGCCTGTCAAAAATCAAGGCTGAGACTTTTTTAGGCACCTGCACCTGGCTCCCATGGATAATCTTCCGTCCCACAGGCGTTTACGGCCCGCATGAAAAGGATTATCTGATGATGATAAAGAGCATTGACTCTCACTTTGACTTCGGGGTAGGGTACCGCCGCCAGATGCTCACTTTCATTTATGTGGAGGACCTCGTTAACGCCATGTTCGCTGCCCTGGAGTCTCCCAATACCGTGCACCGCAAGTACATCATCTCTGAACCACGCGCTTACAGCCAGAAGGAATTCCGTGCCATCGTATCCCGGGAGCTCGGTGGCAAGTGGGTCATTCCCCTCAAACTCCCAATGTGGGTGGTGTATCTCGCTTCCGTCGCCGCTGAAAAGTGGGCCGCATTGTCCCTGAAAGCATCAACCCTGAACCGTGACAAGTTCAAGATCATGCGCCAGCGTAACTGGAACTGCTCCGTCTCTGATGCCGAGCGTGATTTCGGTTTCAAGGCTCAGTTCCCCCTTGAACGCGGAATACATGAAACCGTAAAGGCTTATCTCGCTGAAAAAGAAAAGGGAAAATGAACAGGGATACCATTCTCAAGATACTCTGCGTGACTGTCATGCTCCAGCCCTTTGGCTTTCCACTGCTCATCAGCGGACATGCTCAGGACGTCTCCATCCCGGATTACCTCCTCTGGGGATATCCCGCCTTCGCTCTCCTGGCCGGAATCTGTGCCTGGAAGTGCGTTGGCTCACGCTCCGAGCTGGCAATCATCATCATCATTCTGGCCTGGATGTCGTTTGCAGGCCTCTGTTACATGACCGGAGTTTTCTGATATGACCCTTGACAGGTATATAGAAGAGCACATTGACGCAGAGCCCCCGCACCTCCGCGCATTATACCGCGCCACTCACCTGGGGCGCCTGTATCCCCGCATGTGCACTGACCACACCCAGGGCCGCATCCTGGCCATGCTCACACGCATGATTTCTCCACGCCGGATTCTGGAACTGGGAACGTTCACCGGATACTCAGCCATATGCATGGCTGAGGCAATGCCCGCCGGAGCTCGCCTGGACACTGTGGAAATAGATTCAGATTACACTGAACAGCTCCGCCGCACTCTTGACTCATCTGAGCGCGGAGCGGACATATTCCTCCACACCGGTGATGCGGAAGAACTCATCCCACGCCTTATCAATGACGGAAACGGCGCCTTTGACATGGTATTCATTGATGCCAACAAGCGGAGATACTGTCAGTATTATCAGGCACTCCTGCCCGCTCTCCCCTCAGGGGCTTATATCCTGGCGGACAACACCCTCTGGGATGACAAGGTCATTGACCCGTCAGCTCATGACCCCCAGACCGCCGGAATACGCGCATTCAATGACATGGTGGCCGCTGACCCGGCAGTCCAGAAAATAATTCTCCCGGTGCGGGATGGCCTTTCAGTCATCAGAAAAATTTGAAATATTCCTCCTATAATTATATGGAACATTATATCGTATCGGCACGTAAGTACAGGCCCGCGACGTTTGCTTCCGTAGTGGGGCAGGACTCCCTGACCACCACACTCAAGAACGCAATACAGACCGGTAGGCTTGCCCATGCATACCTTTTCTGCGGTAGCAGGGGAGTGGGCAAGACATCATGCGCCCGTATTTTTGCCAAAACCATTAACTGCCAGAACCGCACTCTGGAGGGGGAGGCTTGTAACCAATGTGATTCCTGCCGCCAGTTCAATGAGAACCGCAGCATGAACATTCTGGAACTTGACGCCGCATCAAACAACGGTGTTGATGAAATGCGCTCCCTCACTGACCAGGTGGTGATTCCTCCGGCCGTCGGCAAGTACCGTGTTTTCATTGTGGATGAGGTACATATGCTCACCACTGCTGCTTTCAACGCATTCCTCAAGACCCTGGAGGAACCCCCGGCTCACGCCGTTTTCATCCTGGCCACAACTGAGAAACACAAGATTATTCCCACCATCCTCTCTCGCTGCCAGGTCTTTGATTTCAAGCGCATTGAGGTGGCTGACATGGTGCGTCACCTCCAGCATGTGGCTCAGCAGGAAGGTATCTCCGCTGAACCATCCGCGTTGAACATCATTGCCCGCAAGGCTGACGGCGCCATGCGCGATGCTCTCTCCATCTTTGACCAGGTGGCTGCTTCTTCTCAGGGTAATATAACTTATCTCAGCACGGTTGAGAACCTCAACATGCTGGATCAGAGTTATTATAACCGCCTGGTAGACGCTTTTGTAAATCAGGATGTGGTGTCTGCCCTGCTCATTTATAAGGAAATCAGGGACAAGGGCTTTGACTCCCAGTTCTTTATCAACGGCCTGGCCCTTCACCTACGTGACCTCATGGCGGCCACTAATCCTGCCACTGTGAAACTCATTGAGGCCACTGATGATGTCCGTAATGACCTGGTGGAACGTGCCCGCAAGCTCCATCCCACTTTCCTGTACCGCGCAATGGAGCTCTGCAACGACGCTGACTTCCGTTTCCGTGATGCTTCTAACAAACAGTTTCTCATTGAGCTGACGCTCATCAAACTGTGCCAATTACTCAGCCCCTCGTCCATAACTGACGGAGACGACGAGGGGCAGTTGAAACCCCTGCCTAAAGGGGATACTCCGCTCAATTTACCCACATCCGCCGCTCCTGCTCCGGCTCGCCCGGCCCCCGCAGCGGCGCCTGTTACACCGCCAAAGGAGAAGCCAATGCCGCATATTTCCGTCGGCAGCTACTCCCTCCGCGGCAGCCTCAGAAAAGAATCTGAGCGTAAAGCCTCAGCTCCGGCTCACGGTACTCCCCGGAACAAGCCCTTCACGGAGCAGGAACTCGCTCAGGCATGGCATGATTTTATCACGGCGCATCCCGCGGAGAGACTCCTCACCAGTTCCATGGGTGAGGCGGCTCCCGTCCGGAGCGGGAACGGAAAGTACATCCTCACCCTGGCAAGCGGTGTGCAGGCTGACCAGGTTAACGCACGTAAAGGTGAGATTGTTTCCTTTATCCGGTCCGCTCTTGAAAATGATTCCTTTGACTTTGAGACCGTTGTCTCTGTCGGAGAGCTTGCGCCGGAGTTTTGGCATGAAAAGCGCGTGCTGGAGTTCATGCTGGAGAAACATCCCGGCATGGCTGAGGTAATTAAAAAATATAAGATGATTCTCAGTATTTGATAATTATGAGAATAGTAGTAAAAATAGGCTCCAACGTCCTCACCCGCCGTGACGGCACCCTGGATATCACTCGCCTGAGCCATATTGTGGACCAGGTGGCTGAGCTCCGACGCATCGGTGCGGAGGTGGTGCTGGTTTCTTCCGGAGCCGTGGCTTCCGGTCGCGGTGAACTCCGTGGATTACCCGGCATGGCGGATCTGGATTCTCTTTCCGCGCGCCAGCTCTTCAGCGCCGTCGGGCAGGCCAAACTCATCAACAGATATTACGAGCTCTTCCGTGAGCACGGCATCCACTGCGGACAGGTTCTGGCCACTAAGGAGAATTTTGACCGCCGGCGCCATTACCTCAACCAGCAGCACTGCATCCTCACCATGCTCGCTGCCGGTGTAATTCCCATTGTGAATGAAAATGACACTGTCAGCGTAACTGAACTCATGTTCACTGATAATGATGAACTTTCCGGCCTGATTGCCACCATGATAGGGGCCTCTGACCTCATCATCCTCAGTAATATTGACGGACTTTATACCGGAGATCCGGCAGATCCCGCCTCCGTGCTCATTCCTGAAGTCCTTCCCGGTCAGGATCCGGCTGCGGATGTCTCCGGCGCTCGCAGCTCCCTGGGGCGCGGTGGGATGAGCAGCAAGTGCCGCATTGCCCGCCGCGTGGCTGCCGAGGGTATTCGTGTGGTCATTGCCAACGGTACTCGCCCTGACATCCTCTCTGCGCTCTTTACGGCCCCGGATTCTGTGCCACACACTGTTTTTGTCCCGGCGGAAGTGGCAACTTCTTCCATCAAGAAATGGCTCGCACACAGTGACAGCTTTGCCAAGGGTTCACTCGTTGTAAACGATGGAGCTGCCGAGGCGCTCCGCCGCGGAGGGAATTCTCTCCTGCCCGTGGGGGTAGTAAAAGTGGAGGGAAACTTCACTGCGGATGATATTGTCACAGTGCTCCACGCCGGAAACGTAATTGCATGGGGTAAAGTGTCCGTTGACAGTCCTCAGGCCCGTAAACTCATAGGCCGCCCAGGTGAGAAACCTCTCATCCACGCGGATTATTTATATGTAGATGATTTTTGAACAATGAACATAGATTTCAAACCATTGAGAACCGCGGCCGGGGAAATTGCATCCCTCTCCGCTGAACGCATTAATGAAGTCATTCTGGCTGTGGCGGACAGTGTGGACGCTCACCGCGCTCACATCCTTGAGGCCAATGAGGCGGACCTCGCCGCCGCCGGCCCGGATTATATATTTGCTGACCGTCTCCGCCTCACTGACGCGCGCATTGATGATATCGTGGCCGGGATGCGCCAGGTAGCTGCTCTGGAAAGCCCCGTGGGGGTTGTGCTGGACAGCACCGTTAGACCAAACGGCATGATGATTCGCCGGGTGTCAGTGCCATTCGGGGTAATAGGTGCCATTTTTGAGGCAAGACCAAATGTGATTTTTGACGTATTCTCCCTCTGCTTCAAGGCCGGCAGCGCCTGTGTGCTCAAAGGCGGACATGAAGCTGAGCGTACAAACCGCGCTGCAATTGAAATAATACGCGGCACCCTGGAGGAACAGGGCGTGTACCCCGAGGCCGCCATGCTCCTGCCCTCTGACCGCGAGGCAACAGCCCAACTCCTCCGTGCACGTGGTGACATTGACCTCATCATCCCGCGCGGAAGCCGTAAACTGATTGATTATGTGCGTGATAATTCACTTGTCCCGGTCATTGAGACTGGTGCAGGGGTCTGTCATACATATTTCCATACCTCAGGTGATATTGCCACTGGCCGTGACATCATCTTCAACGCCAAGACACGCCGCGTCACCGTATGTAACGCCCTGGACTGCCTCCTCATTGATGCCTCACGCCTGGATGCTCTCCCTGCCCTGTGTTACCACCTCAGTGACCGCTCCGTGCAGATTTACGCAGATGAACGCGCATACCATGCCCTGGAGGGCGCATACCCATTCCTCCACCATGCCGCCGAGGAAGATTATGGGCGGGAATGGCTGGATTATAAGATGACAATACGCACCGTGGAAAACCTGGAGAAAGCTCTGGAGTACATTGCCCATTATGGCTCACATCACAGTGAGTGCATCATTGCAGAGAACCGCCAGGCCGTCGATCAGTTCCTCAGGCAGGTAGACGCCGCCTGCGTTTACGCCAACGTTTCCACCGCATTTACTGACGGTGGAGAATTCGGATTCGGAGCGGAAATAGGCATCTCAACTCAGAAACTCCATGCCCGCGGACCCATGGCACTCCGTGAAATGTGCACGTATAAGTATCTCATAACCGGCGCCGGCCAGATTAGATAAAAAACACTGCAGGGCTGCCTCACGGTAGCCCTGCAGCTTCTAAACCTTAAAAAATCTAATCCTATGAAAAAACTAATTCAATACTTTACTTCTTTTTGCTGTTGCTGAAATTAATACGCTTTTACAAGCCGTTTGGTTGACTCCGGACGGCTTTTTTTATGCCTTTTTTGCAATTGCCTCAACCCTTTCACTTCCGTTCACACTGTGTTACAAATCGGTTACAATTCCGTGAACTTATTTTATCATTCCATTGTTATCATATCACAAGACACTTCAACATAACCCAAAATTCAAGTATTAATTATTTAAATTTCTAACACCCCCCTAAAAAATTTCATCACTATGAAGCGTTCCGTTATCCTTCTGGCCCTCGCAGCAATGGCAGTAAGTTCTCAAGCACAGAAAGTGGTTTCCCTCCCTTATGGTAATATGGACAGTTGGGTCACCCGTAATATTTCTGAGAGCCGCATTATCGGCGGTAATAATAAACAGTGTTATGCTGTAGGGCCAAACCGTACCATCAACGGTGACACTCCATATACCAATATGGGAGGATCCCCTTGGGCCACTTCAAATGTTATGGCAAAAGTTATGGGTATTACCAAAGTCAGCAACGTCGTTTTCCCGGATGAACGTTCAAATGGTAACCGCTGTGCCAAACTCACCACCGCCATTGAGCACTGTAAGGCCGCAGGACTGGTAAACGTTGACGTCCTCGTTGCAGGAACCATGTTCCTCGGCCAGATGCATGAACCCATCAAGAACACAAAGAACCCTTACGCCAAATTTGAAATGGGAATGCCCTTCACTCGTAAGCCCCAGGCCCTCCAGTTTGATTACCGCCTCCTCATCCCGCAGGACTCTCACAGAGTATATTCCAGCGGTTTCGGTTCAAAGCGTGAAATGCCAGGCAAGGACCGTGCTGAAGTCCTGGTCCTGCTCCAGCGCCGCTGGGAGGACGCTCAGGGTAACATACATGCAGCTCGCGTTGGCACTGCACGTGAATACATGGGTTCTTCAACTTCCGGCTGGGTAAACAAGCACACTCTCCCCGTTCATTACGGTGATATCACCCATGAAAGTTATTACCGCCCCTATATGGGACTGATTCCACGTGACAAATCTTATTATGCCATGAACTCCCGCGGTGAGATGGTCCCCGTTATTGAAGAAAGATGGGCTGATGCCAATGACACCCCCACTCACCTTATTGTAATGTTCTCCGCTGGATCAGGTGAACCTTACACCGGTACTCCGGGCCTCACTTTATGGGTGGACAATGTTGGCCTCCAGTACCCTGAATCCGCTGACATGGCTGAAATTTCTCAGTTCTAAATTAAAAATTTTAAAAAATTTATGAACAATTCTGACAGCCGTCTGTTAGATTAGAAAAACGCAAATAAATAAAAATTAAAAAATAAAAAAATTCTATCCCTATTATGAAAAAGATTTTATTAGCAGCAGCCGCCGCAGCCGTCATGGGCACTGGCGCAGCAAGTGCCCAGGCAGTACAGACCCCCGGAGCTTTTGATAACATTTCCATCGGTCTTGACGGTGGTGTAACCACTCCCCTGAACAATCAGGCTTTCTTCGGAAGCATGCGCGGAGCTGCAGGTCTCCATATTGAAAAACAGATCACTCCCGTATTCGGTCTTGGTGTTGAAGCTCTCGCTGGTGTTAACACCTCTTCCTGGAAAGGATACCGCCACAGCTCTACAGCCTTTGATAATTCTTATGTAGGTGCTTACGGTACTGTGGACCTCTTCAACCTCTTTGGCGGTTATAACTGCCAGACTCGTCCTTTCACAATTGCCGCTGTGGCAGGTGCCGGTTGGGGACATGATTACGTAAATGCTGCTAATGGCGCTGATTACAATTACTTTGTAACTAAAGCAGGTCTTAATTTCAACTTCAACGTTTCTGATAACGTTACCATCGCTCTCAAACCTTCTGTAGCATGGAACATGAACGGTAACTTCAAGCAGTCTGCTGTGGGTTACGATATGAACAAGGCTACTTTCAACCTCATGGCTGGTGTTAGTTACCGCTTCGGTAACGGTTTCCAGTGCGTACGTCCTTACGACGAAGCTGAAGTTGCCGCTCTCAATGACCAGATCAACGAACTCCGCGCAGCTGTAGACGCAACTGCCGCCTCTTCTCTCGCTTGGCAGGCTCAGGCTGACGCTCTCGCTGCTCAGCTCCAGGAATGTCAGAGCAGACCCGCTCAGGTGGAAGTCGTTCGTGAAGTTGAAAACCAGTACAATTCCGTACGTTTCGTATTCTTCCGCATCGGTTCTCACCAGATCACTGCTGACCAGATGCCTAACGTTACCATGATTGCTGATTACATGAACAATCACCCTGACAGCAAGGTCATAATCAAGGGTTACGCTTCTCGTGACGGTAACTATGACTTCAACATCCGTCTTGCTCAGGCACGTGCTGAAGCTGTCAAGAACGCCCTCGTTAGCCGCTATCGCATCCCCGCTTCTCGAATTGAAGCTCAGGGCGAAGGAATCGGCAACATGTTTGAGGAAGAAAGCTGGAACCGAGTTTCAATCTGCACTCTGGAAAGCACTGCAGCTGAATAACACAACAACAACTTAAATACAATACTCAGAAAGGCGATGTGTCCCCACACCGCCTTTCTGAGTATTGTATGTTACTAACTAAACGTCAATAGAATAACTCATAACTCATCCATCCATTTAGCTGCGCTCCGGGCATCCGAAAAATGAAGGGTCTTACCTTCGGCAAACTCTTTTCTGGCCTCATCAATGCGCTTCTGCAATTCCGGGCGTATCAAAACTCGTTCTCCTTGATCTGCTCGAGAGAAGGAGGCGGCAAGATTGTTCCGGTAATCTCTTACTGATAGTACGTCCATATTCTTTTAATTTTTTTATTTGAATCCAAATATACTACATTTTCAATAGAGTAACAAATTTGTGTACACTGTTAAGATTTTTCCTTGTCCTACATGGGTAAATCTGAGCTCAATTTACTAATTTTGTAAATTATTTTATGATTCAGTCTTTATGTTATATTCCGAATTTGAAGATATAATTTCTCCGGCAAGGATGCAAAGGTATCTTACATCCTGTAATTCTAATACACGTAAAGCTATGACCTTGTATCGTTACAATATTAGGCTTTCCCAAGAATTATTAGCTGTTATCGGATGCTTTGAGGTTGCCCTACGGAATAGGATTAACCAGCATTTTGTTTCTCAATATGGATGTGATTGGTTGAGGGATCTCATTTTGCCCTCTGGCCAGTTCTACTTGGACCATAGAGTGGATAAAACTAAACGGATTATCAAGAAAGCGTACGAAGGTCTTCTCCGTTCAAATTCATATAGCCATAATAAACTTCTTTCAGAAATGGAGTTTGGAATTTGGAAGTATATGTTCTCAAATGTTCAGTATAATCTTACGGGTCAAAATCTTCTTTCTATTTTTCCTAACAAACCACGTTCAACGAAATTACAGCAATATGATAATACCTATGTGTTTCAGGAACTTGATTACATTAACAATCTGCGTAATCGTATTGCCCATCATGAGCCAATATGTTTCGGAAATGGTATTAATAGGTCTACGATAGACACTTCCTATGCGATTAATAGATATTGTCGCATATTGACTCTTATGGACTGGCTCAATATTGATGGGGTTTCTTTGTTATATGGTTTGGGGGATGTAGTAGGGGTTTGTAATAAGATTAATGCACTTTGAGGCTAAAAATTCTTAAAATATAGTTGATTGCTTGATATTTTAATCACAGGACTTGTTTGTTACTGAAATTATTATTATTTTTGCAATGTTTATTCCCGGTAGCCTCTGGTCTCAAGCTATCGGGTTTGGTTTTTTTTATGAGGTTTGTATTTGTCTTGCCGCCAACTAATCTTTTTATGGTGTGGAGTGGAAAAATTTGGTAATTTGAGATAAAAAGTGTAAATTTGGCGGATATTAGAAAAAGCTTATCCTTTGCCAACTCTTATTCTGATTATAAAACACATAAATAAATCAATTAATCAATTATCTAACAACAAACAATCGGTATCATGAAACTGATTTTACGCAAACTTGCGCTTGCCGCCACCATCATGGCCGCAGGTGCCATGACCGCGCAGGACATCTCTGTTACCCAAAACTGGATCAAGCAGGGCCTCCCGGGGGCAAATGGCTCGGTACGCTCGGGTAATGCTGTCAACGGTAAGTGCTATCTGCCTGACGGAAATGATCTGTACGCCATGGATGAGAATGGATACACAAAGGTTTACACTGCCTCTTTCTCTATTAATAAGGGTATCGCTGTGGATGATGCAGGTAATTTCATTATGCCTGAGTGGAAAGCAGGGGGCAGCAACTGGCAAAATCTTCATCTTGTCAAGGCCGACTTCTCCTCTGTGCAGAATATCACACTTCAAAAGCCTAACAGCACATGGCAAGGCGGTCGTACTGACAATATAGGCGTGGCTATTGGTGACTTTTTCTCTGAAGAAGGCGGTCTGTTCTTCATGACTGCAAATACCGAAAAATATCCTATCCCCGTCTGGTTTAAGAACGGCCAGCAATACGTGACCGAGGCTACTTCTGCAACATTTGCAGCTGCCAACAGTATGGCTACCGCAATGCCATCCGTTGGAACCATGGCTCAGATTGATCCGGACAATGTACAGAATCAGTTCTATTATCGTACCGGTTCTCAGCGGTCTCAGATTGGTTATGTTAACGAGGATGGGGAGGCTGCGTATCTGAAAGTTCCATCCTCCGGCATGCCTTCCGGGTGGGTTGAACAGAGCCAGAATGGTTTTGCGGTATTTACTTTAGCAGGCCAGCGTTACCAGATTCGTATGGCCGGAGCCGGAACCTGGGGAAGCTGGTGTAATACTTGGGTGATGAGTGATGATGCCGGAAAGGTGGTGTACTCTCAGAATTATACCGGGGCTTATGCCTCAACCGGCAAAACCGGTAATGGTTGTAACTTAATTGCCCGTCAGATTAATCCCTACAAGGTTGAACTCTATCAGATATATACCACAAACACTGCAGCCAAAGGCTTCTGCGCAATGTACACCATTGAGGTGCCTTACATTGAACTTGATAAGTCTGAACTTGACCTTTTGGTTGGTGAGGAAGCTGATCTGACAGCATCTCTCGGCATCAGCTCAATGACGGACAAGTCTGTTACTTGGTCTTCAAGCAATCCTGAGGTTGCTACTGTGGATGCAGCAGGTCATGTTAAAGCTGTTGGTGACGGCACAGCCACTATCACCGCCAAATCTAACGGCAACGGTCTGACCGCTACATGTGAGGTTACTGTAAGACTTGACAACGCTGTTTCTGCTTTGACTCTTGACAAAACTGAACTTTCATTCTTCCCCGGTGAGTTTGACACTCTGTCTGTTACTTTCACTCCCGAAGAACCCGATGACAAGACTATTACTTGGTCTTCAAGCAATCCTGATGTTGCCACTGTTGACGCCCAGGGTAAGGTTACTGCCGTAGCACCTGGAGAGGCTACTATAACCGTCACTGCTGTTAATGGAGTTTCTGCATCATGTGCAGTTACTGTCAATCCGTTTATTGAGGTGTCAAGCATTGTTATGACTCCCGACGCTGTTAACATTTCTCGTGGTCAAACCCTTACAATTTCTGCTTCTGTACTGCCCGAGAATGCTACTGAGCCTGCTATTACATGGTCTACTGCTGATAATAATATAGTAACAGTGAACCAGAGCGGCCTTATTACAGCTATCAATCCAGGTGTTACAACCATTACCGTGACAGCTACCAACGGCGTGACCGGTACTTGCACTGTTACTGTCACACCCCCGGAACTTGATGAGGTTTCCGCTCAAGTTGTTATCACTCAGAACTGGATCAAGCAGGGTCTTCCCGGCGGAAGCGCCATTGTACGTTCCGGAAGTGCTCTCAATGGTAAATTCTATTTGCCTGGAGCTAAGGAACTGTACCTGATGGATGAAAACGGATATACCAAAGTTCTTGACACGTCCTTTGAAATGAACAAAGGTCTTGCTCTTGATGAAAAAGGTAATATCGTTGTAGCTAAATGGTCTACATCTGCTTCAAACTGGAATAAGTGTTATCTTATTTCAGCTGACTTCCAGAATGTAACTGAAATAACATTGACAAAACCCACTAACGGTGACTGGACCCCCGGTCGTTATGACATTTTGGGTAACGCTCTCGGTGACTTTATGAGTGAAGAAGGCGGTCTGTACTTTATGACTTCTAATGCTGCGGCAAATCCCATTCCTGTGTGGATTAAGGAAGGACAGCCTGTTCAACTTGAAAATGTTACAGAGGCAAAATTTGCTACAGCCAGTTCTACAGCTTCCGCCATGCCTTCTGTAGGAACAATGGCTGAAATTGATCCGAATAATGTTCAAAATCAGTTCTATTATCGCAACCCCTCAAGTTTTAAAATTGGATATGTTGACGCTGAAGGGAATGCCGATTATTTAACGGCACCATCTGGTTTACCCTCCGGTTGGGCTCAAAGAAATCAGAATGGTTTTGCTGCATTTAATCTCGGTGACTTACGCTGTCAGATTTTTATGGCCGGACCGACTGCTTGGACCAATGACTGGGTGCTGAGCAATGCCGAAGGTGGTATCATCCATGCTCAGAATTTTACTGATGAGTATGAAGCTACAGGCGATTTGTATTACGGCTGTAATATGATTGCCCGTCAGATTAACCCCTATAAGGTTGAACTTTATCAGATTTATGCCACTACGGATCCTGACAAGGGTTTCTGCTCTATGTACACTGTTGAGCTCCCCCACATCCTGCTGGACAAGGCTGAAATGGACCTCACCGTTGGTGAAACCTCTGCCCTGACCGCTCAACTCGGAACCATGCAGATGGCTGACAAGACCATCACCTGGGCTTCAAGTGATCCTGAAGTTGCCACTGTCGATGAGGAAGGTAATGTTACCGCCGTCGGCGCCGGTACCGCCACCATCACCGCTACATCTAACGGCAATGGCCTCTCTGCTTCATGTGAAGTTACCGTTACCCAGGAAGTTACTTCCATCTCTCTGAACAAGGATGAAACTGAAATCATTGAAGGTGAAACAGAAACCCTTGAGGCAACAGTCCTGCCTGAGGATGCTTCTTTCAAGACCGTGACATGGTCTTCTGCTGACCCGGAAATTGCCACCGTAGATGAAGAAGGTGTAGTTACCGCTATTGAAGCCGGCGCCACAACCATCACAGCCACTGCTTCAAACGGCATGACAGCCACCTGCAGCGTTACCGTCAAGCAGAAACCCACCGGAGTGGAAGCCATCACCCTCGGTGATGAAGTTGCAGTACTCGGCGGAGATATCGTTGCTGCTCCCGGTGTCAAAGTAACAGTATATGATGTAGCCGGTCGCATCGTAGCCACCACCACAGGCGGCAAGATTTCCGGTCTGGCACGCGGCGTTTACCTGGTTTCAGTACCCGGCAAGGCACCCCTCAAGATTGAACTCTGAACCCTGACCCTCTCAAATAAAATTCGCCCTCCGCACACCGCCGAGGGCGAATTTTTTTCTCCACTCCTTTGTTGATTTTCAATATAGGAAACCGAAAATCCACAAAGGAATTTTATTCCCTAATCCAAATTCTATATCATCTGCAGCAACATAACTATCGGGAATGTCCCGTATTTGGGCGAACCCTTTACCTTTGCCTCCTATTTCAAACAGATATCTGTTGTCAATGATGAAATCACCATCTTTTGCAAAACCGACACGATGATTTACACTCAGGAATGACGCAAAAGTACTTTCTCTCTCAGCTCCGATTCTTGGTGAATCAAGGGCACACATGAGTGTTGAATTATTCAATAGTATTTTTTGTGGTTTTGCAAAACTCTTGGGAGTGTTGGTCGTTGTCAATATCTGTCGGATTAATCCGGCTCTGTCAAGGAGGTCAAAGAGTTTGAGTAACTGACTTCGATTAGTACCCATCAGACCGGCGAGTGTGGAAAGATTGGGCTGATAGGGTTGTGCTCCCGCAATGATTCCGATCAGGCGCTTGGCTTTTATCAATGTCTCATAGTCTATCCTGTTTTCAACTGAGGGAATGTCAGAATCAATTACGGTGGAGATGGTCTGCTGAAGTCTTCCGTAATAATCAGCAGTTCCCATTGTTTTATAGAATGGATAATAACCTTTTGATATGTATTTATGGAAGAATTCCAGTACATTTATTTTTGAAGAAATAGCAGGAGCTATGGTTTCATGACAGTACAGAATATCATTCAGGGTGAGTTTCTCCATGTGGCTCTCACCCTCAAACATAAGAAATTCCCTGAAAGACAGCCCGGGAAGTGTGTGCATGGATGCACGCCGGGACAAATCCCCTATTGAATGGTCTATCTCAAGCAGGGATGAACCGGTGAACACCACATGGAGTTCAGGATACATGTCATACAGGTTCTTTATCTGCCGTTCCCATCCGGGCATACGATGCACTTCATCAATATATAAATGTGATATCTCATCTTTAATCAGGATTTGAGCCAGGTCTATCAGATTGTGCTCAGCAAACCAGAGATTATCCAGTGATACATAAAATGAGGAATTACCGGACGGGTCCGTTTCTTTTATTCTCTGAAGCATCAGCGTTGTCTTGCCCACACCGCGCTGTCCCTTGATTCCTATCAATGGCTGTGTCCAGTCTATTTCATTATAGATAAACCTGTGGATATCGGTCTTGACTTCTGATAAAAGTTTCTTGTATCTCTGCTTTAAAATGTCCATTTCTGTATTTTTCTGCAAATATAATAAAAATTGTACCTTTGAAGGTACAATTTTAAAAAAAAGACCATC
>CAZNBD010000003.1:65288-76154 GCA_964571405.1 uncultured Bacteroides sp.
AAGGTACAATGCATAAAAAAACCTCCCGGGAAAATCCGGAAGGTTATCTGTGCCCGAACCCGGGCTCGAACCGGGATGGGTTGCCCCATCGGTGTTTGAGACCGACGCGTCTGCCAATTCCGCCATTCGGGCTGCATTTTTGGTACTGCAAAGTTAAGCAGTTTGCTCCGATTTTGCAAATATTTTGCCTGAAGTTGAAAAATTATGACTAATTTTGGAGGATGAAAACTGAAAAAGAAATGACAGAGGTACAACAGTCCATGCGTCTGATTCTGCAGCAGGAGAGCAGGGCCATTGAGGCAATTCCCGTCAATGATAATTATGACCGGGCAGTCGCAGCCATTGTGGAATGTAACCGCCGAGGAGGTAAACTCGTTTGTTCCGGAATGGGAAAGGCCGGACAGATTGCCATGAATATTGCCACAACCTTTTCCTCCACTGGCACCCCTGCGGTTTACCTCCATCCAAGCGAGGCCCAGCACGGTGACCTCGGAGTGGTACAGCCCGCAGACCTGATGCTTATTGTCAGCAACAGCGGCAAGACACGTGAATGTCTTGAGCTTCTTGACCTCCTCCACGGTCTCTATCCTGCCGTTGAGGTTATTGTCATAACCGGCAACGCACACAGCCCCCTGGCTGAGATGGCGCAGATATGTCTCTATACCGGAGGAGCTCCCGAGGTATGCCCAATGGGCCTGACCCCCACCACTTCCACCACAGTGATGACAGTGATAGGAGACGTGCTGGTAGTAAACGTTATGCGGGAAATAGGATTCACCCGCGCACAGTATGCCCTGCGCCATCACGGCGGATACCTGGGCAGCGCCGCACGCAGCGGTGAAAAAATTTAAACTTTAAAACAGACAGATATGAGTACAAAAGCAGAAACACCCCTTCAGGTGCCTGTAAAAGACAGAGATATGCGTGTGGCAATTGTCCGCACACAGTGGAACAGCCGCATCACGGATGCCCTCCACAAGGGGGCGGTGGAAACACTTGCCGCTGCCGGAATATCCGGAGAGGATGTGGTGTCTTTCCGCGTACCCGGTGCCATTGAATTGACATATGCCGCATCACAGTTGGTTGATACCGGACAGTTCAACGCCATCATTGTCCTGGGCTGTGTGATCCGCGGCGGTACTCCTCACTTTGATTATGTATGCCAGAGTGTTACCCAGGGCATTACAACACTCAATGTCGATTATGACACCCCCGTGATATTCGGCGTCCTGACCGTGGACTCTGAGCAGGATGCCCTTGACCGCGCAGGAGGTGTGTTAGGCAACAAAGGTGCCGAGGCCGCACAGACAGCTCTGCTGATGTATGATTTCAATGAGCGTGTCAGTGAGCTTTAACCCCGAACACTTTAAGGCCTCAAACCGTTATATTGTAAAATATTAATATCATATATTATGGCAAACACAGATCAGAAAAAGAATTTGTTTTTGTGGCTGGTGGTAGCGCTCATAGCCGCTGCCCTCGTAGTTGGCACACTCTTTTATATCGGCTGGTTTGATACCAAGACACACGTGGATTCAAATAACGGATCAGACGTCCTGGAGCAGTATCAGCAGGATGTACAGGGTGCGGATGAACCCGGGGTTGCTTCCTGGAATAATGACAATAACCAGTCCTTTATGGAAGAGGTTACTGATCCCAATCCCGCACCCGCCACTCCCGTTTCTACAGAAGAATGAGGAAACTGTTTTACGCCGCGCTTCTGACAGTGCTGGCAGCATGCTCAGGTGGAGTCTCCACCCCCGGCGCTGCTCTTGACCGCGCAGAACGCGCATGTGACCAGGAGCGTTACAGCCTCTCACAGGCCATCTGTGACAGCATTGTGGAAAACTGTGATACAGACTCCCTCTCCGTGCGGGACATGTGCCGCCTGAGTCTGCTGCTGATGCGCCTGGCTGAATATAATACCACCGCAGAGGAAAGCAATACCGCTGCGGCAGCCCGTTATTTCCACACGGCAGTGGACCGTAACAGTGACTCAACTGCCATGATTGTAAACACCATGCCCCCGGAGGCCATGTCCCGCCTGCTCATCCTGAGCATAATATCAGAAACCTCAGCCCGCAGGGACTCAGTATCTGACCTTGAGCTTGTGGCCGATACAATTCCTGAGGAACTCTTTTACACCCATCCTGACAATGATTAATAATTCAGACTGGCAGAGCCGCCTGGGCTCCCTGCTGGAAAACATGGGCGGAGTTGACCCTCAGGACAAGACCCCGGAAAAGGAAGACACCCGCGCCCGGCAGAGTGGAAAACTCACCGTAAGTTACGAGCGCAAGGGCCGTGCCGGTAAGTCCGCCACAATAATCAGCGGCTTCACACTCCCAGATGATGAAGTGGCAGAGCTGGCCTCAGCCATCAAGAAAAGCCTCGGCACAGGCGGTTCTGCGCGTGGCGGTGAGATTCTCATTCAGGGAGACCGCCGTGATGACGTAAAGAATTTTTTAAAACTTAAAGGTTACAAAGTGTGACCGCCCCCTGACACATCTTTGCATCATAATAAAACAGGCTCCGTTATTGTAACGGAGCCTGTTTTATTATGATATTGCCGTTCAGTCAATCTGGATTACCAGGTAATTAGAGAGACTCCAGAACAGAGCGGGGTTAGTAATCTGCAGCATCTTGTGGCCGTTGGCGTCAATGATGCGGTAAGAGTCAGCGGGCTGATTGGTCAGCACACGTGCCCGGTTGCTGTTCAGGTCAATGGAAGTGAGGGTACGCTTGTCTGATGTGGTGAAGAAGTTGCGGTCAAAATCACCTTCCATCAGTTTGGTACGGCGCAGGAAACCGGTCTCAATGATGTTATACTGACGCAGCTCGTTACGTGTGCCAATGGCATAATAACAGGTATTGAGCTCGTTTTCAATGCGGGTAGCCTCGGAGCTGATTGAGTCACGTGCTGAGGTAACGGTATTTACAGTGCGGTTGAGAGAGTCAACAGCTAAGTCAAGGTCACCTATCTGCTGGCGTGCCTGGTCAAGGTTCTGACGCAGCTGAGTAATCTCGGCGTCCTGCTCATCAATGCGGCTGCGCAGTGAGGCAATGGTCTGCCTCAGATTGTTATTGTTGAGGTTACTTGCGTTGAGACGGCGCTCCAGTTCATCCAGGCGTTCACGGCGTACGCGCAGTCCCTCACGGATGGCTGTAATGTTTGAATGGAGCTGATCCTGCTGCCCGGGCAATTCTGAACTGCCATTGACAGCAATAATATTTTCAATCATGCGGATTGAATCCATGTCCGCATTAATCTGATTTACCAGAGAAAGAAGCTGGTCACGGTCAGCAAGAGCTTCTTCCAGTTCCTGACGTGTGGCGTCAGAAACATTCATTTCAGTGGTATCTGAATTCTTTTTACAAGCTGTCAGGGCAAGCAGAGTCACCATGCAGGCTAAAGCAGTTTTCTTCATAAGGAAACGTGAGGGGGATGAATTAAAAAATGAGCTTAAGAATTTATGCCCCCGTGTGCGGCGTCTGTCAGTCAGCGTCCTTGTATTTGTTTTTATGGACACGTGGCGCGCTTTTCTCTTCGGGGCCTATTACAATAACAATTTCCCCCCGGGCATTGTTCACGCTGAAGAATTCAGAAAGTTCAGCCAGGGTACCGCGGTGTGTGGTCTCATGTACCTTTGAAATCTCCCGGCACACCGCCGCCGGACGCTCCGCACCGCAGGCTTCTGCCAGTTCTTTCAGTGTTTTGGCCACACGCAGCGGGGATTCATAGATTATAAATGTAACGGGCAGCGCAGCCAGCTCCGCAATACGTGAAGACCGCCCTTTCTTCGGCGGCAGAAAACCCTCAAAGAAGAACCTGTCACAGGGCAGCCCGGAACTCACCAGCGCAGGAACAAAAGCCGTTGGCCCCGGCAGAGTTTCCACCTTTATACCGGCACGCCGGCACATGCGTGAGAGCATGAAACCGGGGTCAGAGATTCCGGGCGTACCGGCATCTGAAATCAGTGCCACTGTCTGACCCTCCATGATACGGTCAATTATGGGCTGGAGGCTCTTGTGCTCATTGAACTTGTGATGACTGCTCATGGGAGTTTCAATCCCGAAGTGACGCATCAGCACAGCGGATGTGCGCGTATCCTCTGCCAGAACCAGGTCCGCATCCATCAGAGACTGGACCGCACGGGGGCTCATGTCCTGCATGTTACCCACCGGAGTGGGGACTATCACCAGTTTACCTTCCATCTTCAGCCCATGTGAGCGTCAATGAAGCTCAGGAATTCCTTCACCACTTCATCACCCGGATCCATCATCAGGTCATTGATCAGGTAATCATGAGCGTCCTCCTTGGTGGGAAGCTGTGCCAGGAGGTTTACTGTCTCAGAGAAATCCTCGGAATCACCGTTGAAGAGCATACGGGTGAAGCGGAAACGGTCGTTCAGCGTAAAGGCCTGCAGCAGGGTGGGGTGCAGGATGGTGTGATAAGGCTCATCCTCCTTTTCAAGCGCCTCCACGGACCGGTCATCCTCCTTTTCAATGGCTTCCACGGCCAGGTCATCCTCCGGAACGTCTTCCGTTTCCTGAGCTTCCTGGTCCTTAACCTCAACGTACTGTGCCTGTTCCACAGTTTTCTCCATGTGGTCCATGACCTCCGGAGCCGGAGCTGTTTTGGATTCAAGGAATTTCTTCATCAGAGCGGAGTAATCCTCAAATTTCTGAGAGAGGGCACTGCGCGCATCAAGGCTATCGCGGTTCTTGAGCACGTGAAGGAGTCCCTCAAGCTCAACATTCATTTTGGTGAGTGAATCAAGATCAGTCATGGTCTTATGGAGGTTTAAATTACTGTGACAAAATTAACGGCGGGGAAAAGTTCTCTCCAGAAGGGCCTCGGTGGCTTCACGGACATCCCGGCGCGGGCAGAAAAATCCGTTCACCAGCACCACAATCACGTGTGTGGGATTCCCCTCCGCATCCAACTTATAACCGGCGTAAGCCTGCACTGAGCTGACGCTTCCGGTTTTGAGCGCAATGGAGCCCTTCAGATATGAGTCTGAGAGGAAACCGCGCATGGTTCCCTCACGTCCCGCCTTCGGAAAAAATCCCGCATACTGCTCGGCATGGGGGCTTGTGGCCATCCATTCCAGAATGTCACCAATGAAGCGGGCGCTCAGACGGTTGGCACGGGTCAGGCCGCTGCCATCGTTGATGATGGTGTGGTCTGCGTTGATATTCCGGTTATTCCAGAGCTCCTTTTCACGGGCAATTGCATCCTTGCGTCTGCCGTTGGGAGCGAGCGTGCGCAGCATTCCTTCAGCAAAAAGGTTATCGGAGCGCACCATCAGTGAGCGCATTATCTCTCCGTAAGTGACGGAGGTGTGGGTGTAAACCGGGGTGGTGGGAGCGGACTGCGTGCTCTGGCGGGTATTGCGGTTAACAGTAATACCCCTTGCAGCCAATACCCCTGAGAGCTGGGCACCGAACACGGCGGCGGGGTCAGGAACGGATACGTTGATGGCCCAGCGGCGGTCACGCGTATTGGTGAACACCACCAGCTTATTGCTGTACACGCCTCTGACCAGGTTATTGCCGCCGTCAGAAGGGCGTACCTCAATCTCCAGGCCCGGAGCGGCGGGCTCAATGGCGCCGGTCAGCGGAGTCACTTTTACAATATTGTCCCGCCAGTTGAAACCGAACAGCCCCGCCCCGTAAGGCCACGCAATATCCTCGGCTTCCCACTGGAGGATGGGGCCGGCATCCTTGAGAGATTCCCTGACAATAATGTCACCCGTTATCTCCGAGATACCCATGCGCCGGAGGTTGGAAGCTATTGAATCACAGAAACCCTTGCGGGAGCGGAAATTGTCGCTTTCCAGAGTGGGATCGCCGGAAGCATTGACCACCAGGTCTCCGTTCCACACATTTCCGCTGCGGTTGCCGCGCAGAACCACCGGGGTGGAGAATCTGCGTGATGCACCTTCCAGAGAGAGGACAGAGGCTGTGGTGACGGCTTTCATCACGGAAGCGGGGGTCAGGGCCATGCCGGAGTTAAAATCAACCAGTACATTACCCCCGGACCCGATTTCCTTGATATAGATACCCACAGATGTTGATTCCTCCCCGTCAATACCCAGGAGGGTCTGGGAGTGGGCCGGTAAAACCGCCGCACATATTATCCAGGCTGCCGTCAGAAGACGCGCCGGTAAAGACATAATTCCGTTTTTCAGTTTCATGAAGCGAAATTACTAAAAAAATCCGTACCCCACCCCCAAAACCCGTATTTTTTGAACCCTTTCTTGCATGAAAAAAATGTGTTATCTGGTACGTCCGGACTGATCTTCCTTTGATGGACGGTAAACCCCGCTGACTTTGTCACGCCCGAACCTGTAACTCACTCCCAGCAGTACATAGGCCGGATGTGCATTGAAAGTCTGCCGGATTGTATAATCCGCGTAATGCTCTTTTGACCGGGTTCTGTTCCACCCGAAGATATCCGTTGCCCTCAGCTGAAGGTTGAGGTGATTGTTGAGCAGTGAGTATCTCAGGGACATATTGAACAGCTGGAATGATTCATAATTTATCAGATTCTGCTGCCATGGAAAGAAGTGTGTGAACTGCGCACAGAATATGAGGGTCTTCTGTCTGTTCAGCATGATGTCTGTGGACACTTCCACCTTGCCTGACCAGTTGTCAGTGTGATTAGGCTTGAAATCCGGGTAATCACTGTGTGAATAGGTGCGGAACACTTCGCCTCCCGTTTTCACCTCCCAGCGGTCAAAGAAACTGAGCTTGTAGTTGGCGTAGAAACCGGTTTTATTTGAAGAGAGGCAGTTATACGGAACAGTGCTGATGACATTGTTTTCAGTCAGGCTCCGTATGTAAGCAATGCCGTCCGAGGCAAAGGAGGTGTACAGCACAGCATATAGGCCGCCCAGACCATAATAGTTTATTTCAGCATTATTGTAAATTGTCGGTTTCAGTTCAGGGTTACCTGCGGCATATTCATCTGTGGTGGAATAATATTTGAAAGGATTCAGCTCCCACAGGTTGGGACGTCCCATTCCCATTGAATAACTGAGGTTGAATGAGCCTATCCCGTTTTTATTCCATGACAGATTTACGGTTGGGAACAGATGCCTGTAATTATCCTTGTCAAGCTGAGCTGTTGAGATTTGTCTTCCCTCGGTGCGGGTGTATTCGTACCTCAGACCAACCTTGCCCCATATTCCTGCCACCAGAGAGCGGGACGCCGTTATGTAAGCCGCCGTTATTTTTTCTCTGTAATCAAATGAATTGGACTCAGAGCCGGAGGCGGAGGTTAACACATTGTCTGATGAATTCAGTATGTCAGTATAAGCCACACCGGTTTCAAGTTGAGCCCAGCTGTATGGCAGCTTGAAATCAGCTTTCACACTGTGGAAACGATAACTGCTTTTCCCGTCCTCGTTAATGTGATAATTAAACGGACTGTTATCATAGGAGGTGGTGATATCAGAGAAAGTGGGGCTGTGACGGTTGAAATAATTGTAAGTCAACTGGAGCGCCTCTCCCTTTTTACCAAAATTCCAGTCATAGAACCCGGTCATGGTTAGGGCATTGTTAGGCCGGGAGTCTGTCCCGGAGACGGATGATGATGTGTGGCTGCCGTAATCTGTTGAGTTGACACCTCTGCTTGTTGCGCTTTCATAGTTATAATTGGCAATCACTCCCACATTCATCTCAGGAGTAAATTTGTACCTGAGCATGGCGTTGAGCCCCGCATTAAACAGATGGGATTTATTGCGGGTGGAAGATTGTCTTTTGGAACCGTCGGAGAACGCATATTCCATATCGTTATCGTTAGTGGCGTAGAAGTTTGAGACGCTCGCATCCAGAGACATGTCAATTCTGCGGGTGGTATGGCTCAGGCTGCCGCTGAAATATTCACTGAGGCGTTTACCCTGATTGAGGGATCCGTAAACACTTCCGCGGGTGCCCAGGGTTTCGTTGCGGGTTGTGATTGAGATATATACCGCATTGGGTTCAACGGCATATCTTGATGGGGGAGTGGTGAGGAGCTCAATCTTTTCAATATCCTCCGCATGGAGATTCTGCAGCCGCATGGACATGGCTGACGCATCCAGTTCCATCAGAACACCGTCAATGATATATCGTACGGAACCTTTGCCTGCCACGCTCACTGTGCCGTTGTTCACTGAAACGCGGGGTATGCGGTCCAGAAGATTTACACCGTCAAGCCCGGCTGCGTAAGGGTCGTTCTTGACCATATAGACAAGTTTGCCCTCCTGCTGCTTAACCACGGGGCGTCTGGCCACAACCACCACCTCGTTTAATTCAAATTCTCTTTCCCAGGAATCCGCAATGGAATCGTTCATTTCTTGTGCGTAAAGGGACGCAGGGAGTATGGCCGCTCCTAAGAGCAGCTTACCATAGTTTTTCATAAATGTTTTTTTAGGGAGTTACTTAAATGCTTCCGGAGAACCGCTTATAAAGAGATAGCAGCCTTTGTCTCCTTCGTAGCTCAGGCCAATGTATATTTCCTCATCATTATTGATGATGACCATGGATCTGAATTTGGAACCGCTGTTTATGATATCCTGTGAATAGTTGGCGCGGGGCAGATCACTTTCAAATAACCGGGTCACTGTATTTACAAGTGACTCATTGTTAGTGACTGTGCAGCCTCTGAAATATTTGGTTGGAGTGCGTGAAAAATTGAGAGACACGCTCTGATTTGAATTGTAAGAGCCGTTGAACATCTGCTCCACATTGAGCTCGGGAGCTTCTGAAAATGCAGTAAAGGAAATCAGTGAGAACAGAAGTATAAAAATGTACTTTTTCATAATCGGATGGAATTAGTTGTTTAAGGATCTGTTGATGATATCTTCAGCCCTGAGCATGAACTCTTGTTCAGTGGATGCTGCCATGTTCATAAGAGCCTCTGCCTTGGACATTGCGGAATTTGTTGCCTGCACAGCCTCGGCACCTTCCAGGCGAACACCGTGGCTGTAAGCGGTAATATAGACATTGGAGTCGCTTTCCGGCAGGGAGGAATTTCCCGGAGATGCCACATAGACCGCCGCACATATTATTACGGCAATGCTCGCAGCTATCCCTGAAAATACCTTCCAGTTTCGGAATGGGCTTTTGCGCACAGTCCTGCGGGGCTCGGGTAACAATTGAATCTGCATCAGTCCCCTGACCTCTGAAATGGTGGGAGAGTCCGGGGTGCTGCAGCTCAGAATATATTCCAGCTCCTTTTCCTGAAGCACCGTGAGCTTGCAGTCCAGATAAAGGCCGCATAGCTCCTCAAGCTCTTCTATTGTCAGATTCAATTGTTCTTTATTCATTGGTTAATCATTTTAAGATTTTCACGAATCCGTTTACGCGCCCGGCACATATTCATCCGCACAGCCTCAACAGACATATTGAGATGAGAAGCCACCTCCTCGTATTCAAGGCACTGGTGAGTGATGAGATTGTAAATGCGCAGTTGGACCTCCGTCAGCCCACTCACAATCAGCCTCTCATACCGCTCCATATCCTCCGTTGGACTCTCGTAACCGTTTTCCTCAACATTATTCAGACATTCCAGAGGCTCAGTGTGATTTGCCCTGAGACGGTCAATGCAGGTATTGCGGAGCACATGAACCAGTTTGTTGCGGGCTTCTGATCCAGATTCAATTACACTCTTAGACCACAATTTTTCAAAAGTATCCTGTAAGGCATCCCTGGCATCCTCATCATTCTGAAGATACCTCATTGCAATCCGGTGAAGTTTACTCCGGATATCAAGAAATGAAGATGTCAATACGTCCTTTTTCATCATGTTCTATAATAAAGACGTACACCACCCCCCAAACGTAACATCCCCCCCAATTTTTTTTGAGAATAAGTAAGGCGACTGCTATAATTTAAATACTTATGATATACTCCCCGTCATAAGTTTGATTTAATTTTGATTCTATATCCCTTATCGTAACAGCTCCGGATGATAGCTGCTTTATATTTATCATTATAGATGGTATTCGTTGTATCAGAAGCTTGAAAAAATGTCACTGGGCCGAATAAATTGACCATCATACGTTGATAAAATCTAAATCTACGGCTTCCAGATTCAACATCAATTTTCTTTCCCTTCAAATCCTTTTCTAAATCACGAGCTGCCACAAATCCAAAGGAAACCAATGGATTTTTACGATAGTATTCTAACATAACCTCTATACATGAGCGTATGATGGTACGTGGCTCATAATCATTTGTTAGTAAAGAATAGCGATCTTTGCTTCTTTCAACTCCTTTCCAATAAAATTTTATTCCATAAAATTCATTTTCAAAACCCTCTACCTCTACTATGTAGCGTTTATTGCTTTTTGTTGATCTGAAAGTCCACAAATCAATAATGCGAAGTGAGGAGTCCTTACTTCGCATTATAAATGATGGGGTATAAAATCCGTCTGTACTCACGGAAGTATATACTGATAGGATGAAATACGTAACCGTTCCCGATCTTCCATCGTAACGGCCTTGAGTTTAATTACATTGGACACTTTAGAAACAGCACCGCATATCTTAGATGATGCAGAGCCTCCATATACCGGTTTGTTCTTAGATGTCTTCATACTCAAACTTGTTTTGTTTCGCAAAGTTACCACTTTTTCTTCATAGTTTCAAACTTTTGTCAAAGATATTCTCTATTCTTCATTTAAAGAACATCATAATTGGCAGTTATGTTCATGTTAAGGCCAACCCACCCACCGGCCTAATCCTTCCTGTCATCCTTGATCCTCAAATACTTAGACCTCGCTGCGGAAGTGGCGTTCCTCCAGGCGCTTCCGCCGTCGTAGTATCCCGGAGGGATACCACATGGTTAACCCCGTACACCGCAGGTGTGCGGGG